>JALQUE010000311.1 GCA_023260815.1 Roseovarius sp. | reverse complement strand
ACCGACGCCAAGCGCGCCGACCAGCGCAAAGCTCGTGACCGGGTCCAGGCCGCCGACCGTGGTGGGATCAATCGCCATTGCTCATGCTCCTTCCCATGCTCCGGCCCATGCTCCGGCCCATGCCCCTCCCCATGCTCCGGCCCCTCCCGGTCCGCCCAGAAAGCGGGCGTGCTGTTGGAGGGCATAGCGATCGGTCATTCCGGCGATGTAGTCGCTGACCAGCCGAGCCAAGGCGATATCATCCGTTGCCGCCGCAACATCGTGCCGCCACCGCTCGGGCAGATGGTTGGGCGCTGACAGGTAGAACGGGAACAGCTCTTCGACGACGCACGTCACCTTGGCGCGCATCTCCATGACCGCAGGCGCGCGGTACATCCGGGCAAAAAGAAAGGCGCGAATCTCGTGCAGGTCGCGCCACATGGCATCCGAGAAGCGGATCACGGGACGCCCCAGATGGCGGATATCAGCGGCGTCACGCGGCGCGGCCTCGGCCAGATGATGGCGCGAGGTTTCGATCACATCGCCGACCATGACACCGAACACGCGCCGCAAAGCCTCGTGGCGCCGGCGATAGGGATCAAGACCCGGATACGCGGCGTCGACCTCGCCGTAGCAGGCATCGACAATGGGCAGCGCCTGAATATCGGCTTCGGTGAAGAGGCCCGCGCGCAACCCGTCATGCAAATCGTGGTTGTTGTAGGCGACATCATCGGCCAGCGCCGCGACCTGCGCCTCGGCGCTGGCGTGCGTGTCCAGTTCGAGATCGTGGCGGGCGTTGTAATCGCGCAGCGCATAGGGAAGATCGCCTGTCACCGGCCCATTGTGCTTGGCGATGCCTTCCAGGCTGTCCCAGGTCAGGTTCAGCCCGTCAAATTCCGCGTAGTGCCGTTCCAGCGCCGTGACGATCCGCAAGGCCTGCGCGTTGTGATCGAACCCGCCATAGGGCTGCATCAGCGCATCCAGAGCATCTTCGCCGGTATGCCCAAAAGGCGTGTGCCCCAGATCATGCGCCAGTGCCACGGCCTCGGTCAGTTCGGAATTGAGGCCAAGCGCGCCGGAAATCGTCCGCGCCACCTGCGCCACTTCGATGGAATGGGTCAGGCGGGTGCGAAAATAATCGCCCTCATGTTCAACGAAAACCTGCGTCTTGTGCTTGAGACGGCGGAAGGCGCTGGAATGAATGATCCGGTCGCGATCCCGCTGATAACACGAGCGGAACGCGCTTTCCTCCTCGGGCACGAGGCGCCCCCTTGCGCGGGCGGGATCCGAGGCATAGGGCATTTGCATCACAGCCATCCTTGTCGCCTTTGTTCTCCTCTCATATATTGCAAGGCAAAGGATAACGAAACCGTCAGGAGACCAACATGCAATTGCCCCCGAAAGTGACAGAGCGCGCTTTCTCACGCCTTTCCGAAATCGGCGCAGGCGATCAGGGTCAGGCGCTGAGGATAGCGGTGGAAGGCGGCGGCTGTTCGGGCTTTCAATACGACATCCGTCTGGATCAACCCGCCGAGGATGATCTGATCCTCGAAGGCTTGGGACAGAAAGTGGTTGTCGATAGTGTATCGCTGCCGTTTCTGGCCGGGGCGATCATTGACTTTACCGAGGAACTGATCGGCGCGCGCTTCACGATCAACAACCCCAATGCCAGCAGTTCATGCGGCTGCGGAACATCCTTTTCAATGTAATATCCGTGACTTGCATCCGCTTCTTAATGAAGCGCATAAAGGTACATCATTCTGCCGGCACGACCGCTTTCGGGGGGGATGTGGGACTGGGCCGCAAGCGCAGTTGATCCAGCATCAGCCAAGCGCTGGAGCCAACCATCAGACCGGCCCCCAAATAGACCGACGCCGCCGGCGTCTCCCCGAACAGCAAGATGCCGAACAGCACCATCCACAGGAATTGAAGGTTCATCAGCGGCGTGACCACATAGGCCGGCATCACCCGCATGGCGCCCACCAGCACCCACCGCGCCCCGAAAAGAATCACCCCATAGGCCAAGGCCCAGCTCAGATCCTGCAAAGACATGGGCTGGAACACGAAGGGCAGCGCGCAGACCATCACCATCATCAACGCGGCATTGGGGTAGAAGACCTGCGCCAGAAGATTGCCTTCGATCCGGCAAATATAGCGCGCCGCCAGCATTGACACGGTTCCCAGAAAGGCCGCCAGCAAAGCCACCAGATGCCCCACGCCAATCGACGACAGGCCCGAGGGAAAAAGGATCACGACCGCCAGGCTGGCAAGCGCAAGACCACCCCATGCCTGCGGGCGCACACGCTCGGACAGGACAGGCCCGGACAGGATGCCCGCAAAGATCGGTATCAGGGCAATGAACACGAACACCTCGGCGAATGGCAGCAGCCGAAAGGCATGGAAAAAGGCCATAGCGCCCGCAACGGTCGCTACGGATCGTACTGCCATCGCGCGGGGGGCATAGGTGCGCAGGCCCCTTTGATCCCTGGATATACGGGACGCCACAAGACTGAGCCCCGCAACAATCGCACCCGACACGGCAAACAATTGCGGCGCGGCATAGGACAGGGCAAACGCCTTGGTGATCGCGTCGGCGCCGGTGATCAGGAGCGTATAGACCACCATCAGCACCGCCCCGATGGTAACGGGTGCGGCGAGGGTGACGGGCTTCAAGGCCGGTCTCCGCCGAGACGGGCCAGACCTGTGCGCGCAAAGCCGGCAAAAAAGGCATCGAACCTGTCGGTCGCGGATTCGGCCAGATTGAGAACCGAGCGGGCCTCGGAAGAGAGTTTGTCATGGATCGCGGTTTTCATCGCCGGCCAGTCCGCACTGCGCCTGTCGCCCAGACCATACATGCATTCCGACAATTCCCGCAGGGATCCCGGCCCGGGATGGGGTTGGCGAAACACGATCGGGCCTTCTGGTACATGAAGCGCGAACCCGCCCTGCCCGGCCAGTGACTGATGCCAGTTGACCATAAGGAACTGATGGTAATCATCCGCCACCCCTGCCGCACCGGCGGTTTCGATGCCAAAGCGCGCGGCCTGCTCGGCGATCCACATCTCCCAGATTTGCGGCGGTGTGGTCCCGGCAAATCGCAGCGCGATACAGATCTCGGACAGAAGATCGAGGTTCATATCCAGAAAGGCCAACGTTCCGGCAAAGGACAGGCTGTCGATGAACACAGCATCCAGCCCCGGATCGCAGCGGCCGTATTCGGACAGATAGAAAACGATATGGGTAAGCTCATACGCCGCCTTCTTGTTCGGCATCGCGAAGGTTTCCGAGCGCCGCGCAAAGCCGCGCAAACGATCATTCAGCCCGGTATCGCGCGGCAACGGATCGACCCCGCGACGCTGACAAAGGCGCCGGGCCTCGGCGCGTTGCAGATCCGACAGTTCAGCCTCGGCCAGACCTGATCTGGCGACCCAATTGGCCAGCTTCTCGCCCTTGTGGCCGCCAATTCCCAAGTCTTCCAGATCGAAGCAGATCGACAGAAGAAACCGGTAGTATTGAGGGAAAAATCCAAGGCGGTTTTCGATATCGTCGTAAAATGCAAGGTGAACGGCGAGCGTTTCCGGATCCTGACCCTCGCCTGTGGCATCAAGCACGTTCAAAAGTTCCGCATTTTCCTTCATCCAGAACACATCGTCCGGGCTGCGGCGCTGCGTTGCGAACGCGGTCACGAGGGCCGCTTGCCGCGTGACCTTGGTGGATTGGCGAAACGGAACATTCAGTCGAACGATGTCTCCCATGGGGGATCTCCCTTGTCAGGCAGGTTGATGAAGGTTCCGTTTCGCCGATGGATCAGATGCTCGAGGTGAACGCCTGAACCAGATCACCGCGCGCGGCATCGGCCGTGGTGACGGGACCGATGGACGATGTGAAGGCTTCGACGGCATCGCCACGGATGGCTTCGCCGGTGGTGATCGGACCGATCGACGACGTGAAAACGTCGACGGCATCACCTGCGAACATGGACGCGCTTGTCACCGGGCCGATGGACGAGGTGAACGCTTCGACGGCCGTGCCGTCATGCAGGCTGGCGAAGGTTTTGGTCACGACAGAGGAGGTTTCGATTTCAAGGTTTTTCAAAGCAAACATGTCTTTCTCCCAGGTTAGGTTGCAGCCCCCCGACCATTACACGTTTAAATTGTTTTTCAATTAATTTTTCTACCTAACCGAGTTTTCCACAGGTCCAACTTTCGGCAAGGGAGAGTCAATATCCTGAAATTATTTATAAAATCCCACTGACTAGATGTGGTATATAATTTTATCCACAGCCCCAAATCTCGTTAAAATTGAGTGGTTTCTGGGCGGAATCCCACGAATCAACCTGTGCGGAATTTTCCCAAGTCCGGAGGGGGCCGCCCCTTGCCTCGGACCCAAAGCTGCGCGATAGAGGGGAAGGACAAGCGGGGGCCGACCGGATGAAGATCGCCAGTTTCAACATCAACGGTATCAAGGCACGCGCCCAGGCGTTAACCGATTGGCTGGACGAGGCGCAGCCCGATGTCGCTGTTCTGCAGGAAATCAAATCGGTCGACGAAAACTTCCCCCGAGAGCTGCTTGAAGATCGCGGTTACCAAGTGGAAACACATGGTCAGAAAAGCTTCAACGGCGTGGCGATCCTGTCAAAACTGCCGCTGGAGGATGTGACCCGCGGCCTGCCCGGCGACGAAGCCGACGAACAGGCGCGTTGGATCGAAGGCACCGTGATCGGCGCCAAGACCGCCGTGAGGATCTGCGGGCTGTATCTGCCGAACGGCAACCCCGCGCCGGGGCCGAAATATGACTACAAGCTGGCGTGGATGGAGCGTCTCAAGGCGCGCGCCGAGGCGTTGCTTGCCTCGGAAGAGCCAGCTCTCATGGCGGGGGATTACAACGTGATCCCGCAGGACGAGGACGCCAAACGACCCGACGCATGGCGCAAGGATGCTCTGGCCCTGCCGGAAAGCCGCGCCGCGTTTCGCAGGATCGTGAACCTGGGATTTACCGAAGCTTTCCGATCCCGCCATCAAGGCCCCGGACATTACACATTCTGGGATTACCAGGCCGGCGCATGGAACCGGGATGACGGCATCAGGATCGATCATTTCCTGCTGACGCCACAAGCGGCCGATCTGCTGACAGATTGCCAGATCGACCGCGACATCCGCGGCCACGAAAAACCATCCGATCACGTCCCGATCTGGATTACCCTTGACGCTTGAGTGCGCCCACGCCTAGCGGCCATTTGGCCGCGCGGTGACGTCATGCCCGTAGATCCAATCAAACTGGCGCGCCATCCGGTCAGGTGCAATCGCCCCGCCAAACCGCATCGCCGTATGCGCCGCCCACCGCAACGGGCCGAAGGACAGGTGATATTTCCATGCGTTGCCATTGGCGGCGGTGACAATGCGTTGGGTGCGGTCGCGTCGGCGTCCCTGATACCGCGCGAGCCGCGCATCCATCCCCCCCGGGCCATCCAATTCGTCGGCAAGCACCCAAGCATCTTCAAGCGCCATACACGCGCCTTGGGCCATGAACGGCAATGTCGGATGCGCCGCATCCCCTATCAGCGCCAACCCTCCCCCATGCCAGGCTGTTGCCACTGGATGACGGAAAAGCCCCCACAGATGAACCTTGTCGATCCGGGATAGAATATCCTGAACCTCGGGACAGAAATCACCAAACGCCGCACGCAACGCCATGGGGTCATCTTCCTGCGACCAGCTTTCGGCGGCCCATGCCGCACGCTCCTGCACGGCCACGATATTGCGCTGACGACCACCGCGCAGCGGATAGCTGACCAGATGGCGGTGCGGCCCCATGAAAACCTGAGCCTCGAACGGTTGGGTTTCGTCCTCCGGCACTACGGCGCGCCATGCGATCTGGCGCGTGAAAAAGGGGGCAATCACGCCATTGAGCGCCTCACGGGCAGTGGATTTCAGGCCGTCGGCACCAATCACCAGATCCGCACTGAGCGCCGCGCCATTGGCCAGATCGACGCGCGGGCGATCGCCCGGCGTGACCGAAACAACCTTTTGCAACAGGCGCAGCTTGGCGCCGGCCGCGCGCGCGCCATCGGCCAGAATATCTATCAGATCCGCGCGGTGCAGGAAATAATAGCCCCGCATTTCAAGGTGCGACAGGTCGATCCGCACCACCCGCGCACCGCCATAATCGCGCAGACAGACAGCCTGAGCCTCGACCGCGCGCTCTGTCAGAGCGGCATCCAGACCAAGCGCCCGCAACACCGCAAAGCCATTGGGACTGACCTGAAGC
>JALQUE010000258.1 GCA_023260815.1 Roseovarius sp. | reverse complement strand
CCGTTCCGCTGTCGAAGAACGGCATCATCGCCGGCTGCATGCTGGTGTTCATCCCGGTGGTGGGCGAGTTCGTCATTCCTGAGCTGCTTGGCGGCCCGGAAACCCTGATGATCGGTAAAGTGCTGTGGCAGGAATTCTTCAACAACCGTGACTGGCCGGTGGCCAGCGCGGTGGCGATCATCCTGCTTCTGATCCTGATCATCCCGATCATCCTGTTCCAGCGCAACGAACAGAAAAACCGCGAGGCCGACGGATGAGACGCCTGACATGGTTCAACGCCACCTCGCTGACCTTCGGCTTTGCGTTTCTCTATCTGCCGATGGTCCTGCTGGTGGTCTACAGCTTCAACGAATCCAAGCTGGTGACCGTCTGGGCCGGGTTTTCGACCAAGTGGTATGGCGAATTGCTGCGCAACGAGGCGTTTCTGGATGCGGCCTGGGTCACGATACAGGTGGCGTTCATCAGTTCGACCATCGCCACGATCCTGGGCACGATGGGCGCCTATGTGATCGTGCGCGCGGGGCGGTTCACCGGGCGCACCCTGTTTTCGGGGATGATCTATGCGCCGCTGGTGATGCCTGAGGTGATCACCGGCCTGTCGCTGTTGCTGCTGTTCATCGGGATCGGGCTGGACCGGGGGATGTTCACGATCATCCTGGCGCATACGACGTTTTCGATGTGCTACGTTTCGGTGGTGGTGTCGTCGCGGCTGGTGACGTTCGACCGCTCGCTGGAAGAGGCGGCGCTTGATCTGGGGTGTTCCCCGATGCAGGCATTCCGGCTGGTGACCCTGCCGATCATCGCGCCTGCGGTGGTGGCGGGCTGGCTGCTGGCGTTTACGCTGTCGCTGGACGATCTGGTGATTGCCTCGTTCACCGCAGGGCCATCGGCCACGACGCTGCCGATCAAGATCTGGTCGTCGATCCGGCTGGGCGTATCGCCCGAGATCAACGCCCTGTCCACGCTGCTGATCGCGGTGGTGTCGGTTGGCGTCATCACCGCGTCGATCGTCACCAAGCGATCCGCCCTGCGGCAAGAGGCCGAAGAGCGCGCTGCCGACCGCACATGACACGGATATTTCCCGAACACGCCTATGGCGAGGCGCCCCGCGCGCGGTGCTATTGGGGCGAAACAGTCTCTGATCCGGCTTATCCGATGGCATCGGGCAAGGTGCGTTGCGATGTCGCCGTGATCGGGGCGGGGTTCACCGGAGTGTCGGCCGCCCTGCATCTGGCCGAGGCGGGCGCAGATGTTGTGGTGCTCGAGGCACAGACCCCCGGCTGGGGCGCGTCGGGGCGCAATGGCGGGTTTTGCTGCCTTGGCGGGTTTGGCGCACCCGATGGGGTGATGGCCAGCCTGCATGGCGAAAGCGCCCGGCAGGAGGCGCGACGCGCAGAACTGGCCGCGGTTCAGACGGCAACAGGGCTGATCGACCGGCTGTCGCTGAAGGTGGACCGCCATTCGCGGGGCGAGACGGTTATGGGCTTCACGCCCAAATCGCTGACCGATTTCGAGACGGAGGCACAGCGCATCGAACGCGATCTTGGCATCACGCCCGAGATCATTCCCAACGACCAGTTGGCCCAGCTGGGCATGTCCGGGCCGTTCCACTGTGGCATGACGATCCCTGTGGGCTTTGGCCTGAATCCTGCGAAATACGCGATTGGGCTGGCCGATGCCGCGCATCGGGCCGGCGCAAGGATCTTTTCCCGCTCGGCCGTGCGGCGAATCGATCAGGGGCAAGGTTTCACCCTGCAGACGGATGGCGCACAGATCAGCGCCAAGCGGCTGATCGTGGCGACCAACGGCTATTCATCGGATGATCTGCCGGGCTGGATGCGGGCAAGGTATCTGCCCGCGCAATCCAACGTGCTGGTGACCCGTCCGCTGACCGAAGACGAGATTGCGGCCCAAGGCTGGTCCAGCGATCAGATGGCCTATGACGAGCGGTTTTTTCTGCATTACTTTCGGCTGATGCCCAATCGGCGCTTTCTGTTCGGGATGCGCGGCGGGCTGTTCAGTTCCGGCCGGGCGGATGCCGCGATGCATCGCAAGATCCGCAGCCACTTCGAGAGGATGTTTCCCGCCTGGGCGCATGTCGACACACCCCATAGCTGGAACGGATTGCTGAGCCTGTCACGCGACATGACACCCTATGCCGGCCCTATCCCCGAAATGCCGGGCGCGTTTACCGCGCTGAGCTATCAGGGCAATGGCGTGGCGATGGCCAGCCACGCAGGAGCGATCCTTGCCGATCTGGCGCAGGGGCGCGCGACGGGTCACGCCTATCCCGCGATCATGCGCAAGGCGCCACGGCGCTTTCCGCTCGGACGTTTGCGGCGGGGCGTGCTGTGGCCTGCCTATGCGGTTGCGACGGTGAGGGGCGACTGAGCACGCATCAAAGCTGTGGTGTGCGCGCCGCGCGGGCCTTGCCGCGTTTTATCCCAAGATGGCGTTCGCGCAGGATGATGATGATCCCCGCAAGGATCACCAGCGCCGCGCCCAGCAGCATCGGGCCTGTCGGCATTTCGGCAAAGACGAAATAGCCGATCAGCAGCGCAAACAGCATCGAGGCATAATCGAAAGGCGCCACGACACTGGCATCGGCAAAGCGGTAGGACGATGTCAGGAATATCTGCGCCGTGCCACCCAGAAGCCCGGCAAGGATCAGGAAAACAGTCTCTGTTCCGCCCGGAATGACCCAACCGAAGGGAATCGTCAGCAAGGACAGCAACGTCGAGGTGAGCGAGAAATAGAACACGATCGCGCTGGTTTGTTCCGTGGCCACCATCTTGCGCACGTAGATCTGCGCCAAAGCGGCACAGACCGCCCCCAGAAGCACCAGAACCGCACCGATGGCCTCGACCGTCTGCACCGTGTCGCCGGTCAGGGTGCTGAGGCGCGGCGACAGCACGATCAGAACGCCCACCAGCCCAAGGGCCACCGCCCCGATGCGGAACACACCGACCTTCTCATCCAGGAACATCGCGGCGAACACCACCGTCAGCAATGGCGCGGTATAGCCAAGCGCCGTCACTTCGGGCAAAGGCAGCAGGCCCAGCCCGGCGAACATCAGGCCCATGGCGGTGGTGCCCACGACGCCGCGCCAGAAATGCCCCATGGGCGACTGCACCCGCAGCCCCGTGCGCAGATCTCCGCGCAGCGCCAGCCAGCCCAGAATGACGGGAATGGCAAAAAACGAGCGAAAGAACACGGCCTGACCGGGCGGCACGTGATCGGACGCGGCCTTGATCAGGGCCGACATCACCACGAACAGCATGACGGAACACAGTTTCAGGGCGATGCCCTTGAACGGACTCATTGCCGCGCCTCCTTATGCCCTATCCATGGGCGGAGGCGCGGCCAAGGTCAATTCCCGGCAATCGCACAGCAGCGAAAGGTCGGGTTTCGCCTGATGCATATCAGGCTCTGTTCGAGCCCGAAACAGCGCTTGGGATCAGGCGGATTTCCGGGGCTTGGTCCGGGAAATGATCCAGTCAGGACGCGGGAAATGGCAGGTATAGCCATTCGGGAACCGCTGCAGATAATCCTGATGCTCTGGCTCGGCCTCCCAGAAATCGCCGACCGGCTCTAGGTCGGTGACCACCTTGCCGGGCCAATTGCGCGACGCCTCGACATCGGCGATGGTGCGCAGCGCCTCGTCTTTCTGGGCCTCGTTCACATAGTAGATCGCCGAACGATAGCTCATCCCCAGATCGTTGCCTTGCCGGTTCGGCGTGGTCGGATCATGGATCTGAAAGAAAAACTCGAGCAGATCGCGATAGGTGATGCGGGCAGGGTCAAAGATGATCTCGATCCCTTCGGCATGGGTGCCGTGGTTGCGATAGGTGGCGTTGGGCACATCCCCGCCGGTATATCCAACACGGGTGCTGATCACCCCGTCCAGTTTGCGAATGAGATCCTGCATCCCCCAGAAGCAGCCCCCCGCCAGTACAGCGCGTTCCGTCATGTCACGTCCTCCACTTGATCCAGATAATCGCCATAGCCTTCGGCCTCCATGTCATCGCGGTGGATGAACCGGAGGCTGGCCGAATTGATGCAATACCGCAAACCGCCCCGATCACGCGGACCATCCGGAAAGACATGGCCCAGATGGCTGTCGCCATGCGCGCTGCGCACTTCGGTGCGGACCATCCCGTGGCTTACATCGCGCAGTTCGGTCACATGCGCAGGCGCGATCGGCTTGGTAAAGCTGGGCCATCCACAGCCCGACTCGTATTTGTCG
>JALQUE010000246.1 GCA_023260815.1 Roseovarius sp. | reverse complement strand
CCGATGGCCACGACCGTCGCCTGGGTGGATCCCGACACCGCGCCAAACATCGTGCAGGCCGCCGCCGTGGAGACCGCCAGTCCGCCTTTCAAGTGCCCCACGAAAGCCATGACAAGATCGATCAGCCGGTTGGCAGACTGGCCGCGCGTCATGATGTCGGCCGCGAAAATGAACATCGGCACGGCAATCAGCGATGCAGGCCGAATGCCGGCCATGATCTGCTGGATCATGGTCTCAAGCTGGTTCAGACCACCAAAGAGCGTGTAAAACCCGACAAAGGCCCCTACGATCAGGGGGATCATCATGGGAAAGCCCAGCAAAAGCAGAACGATCATGATCGAGAAAATCGTCAGCGCCATCTGTCAGACCTCCATCTCGTCTTCGTCATAGCCTTCCAGAACGGCGGTCGAGAGATAGATGTCCTTTTCAAGGATATTCTTGATGGCGGTCAGCAGATACTGCATCCCGGTCATGAAAAAGCCCACCGGCACCCAGACCAGCGTGATCCAGACAGGGATCTGCAAGGATGGCAGAACACGACCGCGCCCTGCCTGTGTCATCAGGTAATTGAACGCATACCAGCACAGCCCGAACATGAACACGGCAGTCACCAGAGTGATCACGATCATCAGAAGCTTGCGCATCCGGGGCGGCATGGCGTCATAGATGGCCGACATGCGGATATGCCGCCCGTGGCGCGCGGCATAGCTGATACCGGCGAAGGTGATCATGATGATCAGAATTCGGTTCAGTTCCTCGGAAAAGAAAAGGCTGTTCTGAAAGACGAACCGTCCCACCACATTGGCGATCGTGTTGGCCGCCATCAGCAGCACCCCCACCGCCAGCAAGACCGCCTCGATCTTGGCGATCATGTTGTCGATGCCACCAAGAATCCCCGGCAATGTCGACCGGTATTCACCAAGCGTCGCATCATCCACCGAAGTTGTATCTGTCTGCGACTGCGTCTGAGACTCGCTCATCCCCGTATCGTCCTCAAATGACTTTCGGAAAAATATCCGGCGGCCGCGATCCTGCCGCAGCCGCCGTCAGTCATGTTCAGTCGGTCACAGCGTCAAGGTCCGCTTTCATCTGTTCAAGGATCGCCGCGCCGCTTTCGCCCGTCATCTCGAGGAATGTCGCTTCGACATCGGCCGCCGCTTCGACAAAGGGCACCCGCTCTTCCTCGGTCAGGACATTGACCTTCATCTCGGGCTTGGCCGCCTTGATCTTCTCGATGCTCTCCTCGTGCAGCCCTTTCTGGTAGTCGATGATATGCTCGAAGGCGACATCCATCGCATCGTCGATCATCTGCTGCTCGTCTTCGGACAAACCATCATAGAAATCCTGATTGGCCATCACGGCGGTGGTGAAGTTGTTGTGGCCCGCGCAGGTGATGACCTCGGTCACCTCGTACATCTTGGTCGACTCGATGAAGAACATCGGGTTTTCCTGACCCTGGATGATGCCGGTCTGCAGCGCGCCATAGACCTCGCCCCAGGGTAGCGGCGTGGGTGTTGCGCCGAACGCTTTGTAGCTTTCCACAAGCAGCGGGTTGGTCATCACCCGGAACTTCACTTCGTTCAGATCGGCGGGGCCGCTGATCGGCTCCTGCGTGGTCATGCAGACCTCGCCCTCGGGGAACATCACCAAAAGCTCAAGCCCCTGTTCGGCGTAAAGCTCGGGGAACATTTCGTTGATGGCCTTGGAGGTGCGGAAGAACTCGCCCAATTCCTCGGTATCCTGCGGCAGCAGATAGGGCACGAAGAACACCTGCGCCTCGGGGATCAACGATCCGGTAAAGCCCGGGCTCTGGTCCACGAATTGCAGGATACCGGCCTGCGCCTGTTCCATCGTGTCGGCGGATTCGCCAAGCGTGCCATAAGGGAAAAGCTGCACGGTGTGATCCGAGTTGGCTTCGATCTCTTCCTTGAATTTCTGGGCGAAAACGCCCTGTACCTCGTCAATGGCCTCTTCGAACGCATAGCGCCACGTGTCGGCGCTGGCCATGCTTGCGGTCATGGCCATGACACTTGCGGCAGTCGCAAAAACTGCGGTTTTCGTCATGTATTTCGCCATTACAATGCTCCCTGATTTCAACATATGTGTCAAAAGCGTGGGGCGCATTGTACTGCATGTCAAACCATTAATTGTAGCAGTACATTTTCAATAGGCCATAGGATGCCCCCCCTCGGGACGGGTGCTCAATAAGGCGGCAAGCCGCTCCAGCGCCCCTCGAAACAGGACGGCATCCGGCTCGCCACCGACCGAAATGCGGACCGCATCGACTGCGGGTGCCTGCTGCGTCAGAAACGGATCGGCGGGCGCCAGCGCGATATCCTGATCGCGCGCCAGCCGGACAATATCCCGGGCCTTCCACCCCTCTGGCAGCGGCAGCCAGTAATGCAGCCCGCCGGGATGCCCCTGCACCCCATGCGGCCCCAGAACGGCGCGAACGATCTCGAACCGCTCGGCCAGCCGATCGCGCTGCCACTGCGCCAGCTCGGCGGCGGTGCCATCACGGACCCATCGTGCGGCGATCTCGCAGACAAGCGGTGTCGCGGCCCATGAAAACACCAGCAGGCGGCTCAGCAGCGCCGATTGTAGATGCGCCGGCCCCACCATGTAGCCCGCCCGCAAACCGGACACCGTGCACTTGGTGAAGGTCGTCAGGTAAATGGCGCGCTCGGGCGCCAGCGCCGTGATCGGTGCCGGACCACGTGCCAAAATCGGCGCATAGGCGTCGTTTTCCACGATCACCAGATCATGCACCGATGCAAGGCGGGCGATCTCGGCGCGCCGCTGTGCATCCATGACGCCCGCCTGCGGCAAGGTCAGCGTCGGCAGCGTGACAATGACCCTTGGCCCATGGGCGCGACAGGCTTGGTCAAGCGCATCAGGCAGCATCCCCTGCCCGTCCCCCGCCACACCGATCAACGTCAGCCCCAGATACCGGCACAGCGAGATCACCAGGTGATGCGTCACCGCATCCGCCAGCACGACATCCCCCGGCACGGTCACCGCCGACAGCGCCGCGGCCATGCCATGCGTCACACCGTTGGTCAGGATGACCCGGTCCGCATCGGTTTCCAGACCCAGACCCGACAACCAAAGCACCCCCGCTTCGCGATGGTCAAGCTGGCCCTGATTGGGCCGACAGGACAGGATCGTCGCGGGATCGGCCGTGTCGGCCATCTCGCGCAGGGTGCGGCGCATGGCGATATCGTGTCGCTCATCGAACAAGGGCCGCGACAGCGCCAGATCGCAGACCTGCGGCTGCACGGGCCTCAAGGCATAGGGCGGGCGATCCTGCATGGCCTGATCCACAACGAATGTGCCACGCCCGACATGCCCTTCGATCAGATTGTGCTGGCGCAGCCGGTCATAGGCCTTGCTGACGGTATGAACGCTCAGGCCCAGGTGCACCGCGACCGCGCGATGGGTCGGCAGCTGTGCCCCGGCAGGAAGGCGCCCCTCGCGAATCTCGCGCTCGATGGCGGCGGCAAGGCTCAGGTAAAGCGGCTCGGACAAGGTGTCGCGATCAAGGAAATCGAAAATCATCTGGGTCTCACGAAAACGGCGCTCCAAGGCAGGCGCATCTTCGGTATCGGGCACATAAACCAAGGCTTTGACAAGGCTGGACACTGTTTGCGCCGCACCGCCGATGATCGCCAGACACGAAAACACCCCCGCCACAATTGCGGCAGGGGTGTCTTTCAGACCAGAACTGGCCTTATTTGTGGTTCTTGTACTTGGACGCTTCCTTGGCCTGACCAAGGGCAAGTGTCAGCACACAGATTGCGATCGCGATCACGGTAAACAGCCCCGGCAGCGCGCCGCCTGCGCCCATGAAGATCGCGCCGCTTGCCGCGTCCCATGTCGGTGTGTCGAATGGATATCCCATATCTCAGTTCCTCCTTGTTCAATTGGCCGCCGGCGGTGATGCGGCGATGCCTTCGGGATAGGCCTGTGCGGGCACCTTGACGGTGTCCAGACCGGCGATTTCAGCAGCTTCGGGAACGCGCAGCATGCCCACGATCTTCAGGATCAGCGCGCTGACATATCCGGTCGAAAGCCCGATCGCCACGAAGACGACCGCACCCACGATCTGACCCACAAGGCTGATCGTCGGAGCGCCTTCACCCAGCAAGGCCGGATAGCCGCTGGCGAAGATGCCCAGCATCACCATGCCATAGACACCGATCGTGCCGTGTACCGTGACCGCTCCCACCGCGTCATCGATCCCGAACTTCTCAAGGAAGGTCGCTGCAGGCTTGAGGATCAGGCCGGCACCGAACGCGATGATGAAGGCCAGCGACGGCCAATAGATATCCAGCCCCGACGCCACCGAGATGATCCCGGCCAAAGCGCCCGACATCATCCAGAACGGATCGCGCGTGCCAAGCCATGCGCCGATGATACCACCGGCCACCGACATCAGGATGTTGAAGCTCAAAGCGCCAAGATTGGTCGGCGTACCGTAGATGGTGGCGAAATTCGCGCCCCAGGACCACGCCTCGCCCCCGACGACCACACAGGCCATCAAGAAGCCCCAGAAGCCGACGATGATCAGCATCAGGCCCATCGCCGTCAGCGGCAGGTTGTGACCGGGAATGTGGTTCGCCGTGCCATCCGCGTTGAACTTGCCGACACGCGGACCAAGATTGATCAGCACACCAAGCGCAAAGAACCCCGCAACCGCATGCACCAGACCGGCCGCGCCGAAGTCATGCACGCCCCATTGCTGCACCAGCCAGCCATCGGCGTGCCAGCCCCAGGCCGCCGCCAGCGTCCAGCTGAACCCGCCAAGGATCACCGCAAGGATCACGAAACCAACAGTCTGAATGCGCTCGATGACCGCGCCCGACATGATCGAGGCCGTGGTCGCCGCAAACAACGTGAACGCCCCCCAGAACACACCGCTGATCTGATCGTCAAGGTTCGGTCCCATGGCCGCAGCCGCCTCGCCCCAGCCCCATGCAAAGCTGTTGGCATAGGCCGCGCCCGAAATGCCATTTGGCCCTTCGGACAGGCTGAATCCCGTGGGGAATGCCCAGTAGACCCACCAGCCAAAGAAGTAGAACGCCGGGATCACGAATGCGATGGCGAGGATGTTCTTGACCCCCGAAGACAGCGCGTTCTTGGCCCGGGATGCGCCCATTTCATAGGCCAGAAAGCCCGCGTGGATGATGATCATCAACGGGATCGTCAGGTAGTAATAGGTCTCGGCGAACATCGTGTTCGTCAGATTCCCCTTGGCTTCTATCGCGGCCACCTGGGCCGCAAGTTCCGCAAGCTGTTCTTCCATAGTCACTTCACCTCCATGTTGGCCGTGCCGCGTTCATTCGCGCGGCGTTAGCGGCAGCAATGAAAGTCAAGCGCCTGAATCGGCCTGCCCAAAGAACTTTCTTGGCCCGACCTCCCGAAACCAAATTCATCTCAGGGTTGTTTTACGGGTATGCGCAGGCGATACTCACGCCTCGGCGCGGGCCTGCATGACGCAAAGTAAGCCTTTGCCTTTTATTCGAAATTTGCCCACAAAGACCCTCAACGCGCGCCCCCGCAGAACGCGTCATCGCCGCCAACCAAACTGGTCGGCTTTGAAAAAGAAAATCTCACCTCTGGTTGTATATTGTGCGAAAATTATGGCTTTTGCGCAATTTAACATCACTTTATGAATCGTTTTTCACACAAATGTGGTCCACTATTGGCCCAATCAGCACCAATATCAGACCGATCAGAGAATCTGGTTGCCGCGCAGATGACTCTTGCCTCGAAACTGACGGCAATGATGAACTTTTTGTCATTCTCCGCATCATACTCCTGATCCAATACCCCCACGAAGTCGGCCTGCCTGCCACCTGCCGTCTGGCACAAACTCGCGGATTGGCCTAGATGCGGGTGATGCAGTTCGAATTACCCGCCCTCTCCGCTCTGCGCGACCTGACTGTCGACACGATCATCGACGCCCGCTCGCCTGCGGAATTCGCCGAAGACCACTTGCCCGGCGCGATCAACCTGCCCTCGCTCAGTGATGACGAACGCGCCGAAGTCGGCACCATCTACGTGCAGGATGATCGGTTCAAGGCGCGCAAGATCGGCGCCGCCTATGTCGCAAGCAACGTCGCAGGCTATCTTCGGGGCGCGCTGGCGGACAAGCCGGGCGACTGGCGCCCGCTGGTCTATTGTTGGCGCGGCGGGCAGCGTTCGGGGGCGTTCGCCACGATCCTTCAGCAGATCGGCTGGCGTGTGCGGGTCCTTGACGGCGGGTACCGCGCCTATCGCCGCCTTGTCGCCAGCATGCTGTATGACCAGCCCCTGACGCTGAAACCCGTGCTGCTGGACGGCAATACCGGCACCGCCAAAACCCGCCTTCTGGCGCTGTTGGCCGAACGGGGCTGGCAGGTGGTTGATCTTGAGGGTCTCGCCAATCATCGCGGCTCGGCTTTGGGGGGCATGCCCGGCGGTCAGCCGACGCAGAAACTGTTCGAAGGTCGGCTGGCCCATGCGCTTGCCGGGCTCGATCCGCAGCGCCCGGTGGTGATCGAGGCCGAGTCAAACAAGGTCGGGCACCGGATCGTGCCGCCCTCTCTCTGGCAGGCGATGCGCGCCGCCCCAAGCGTCGAGATCAGTGCGCCCTCCGCCGCCCGTGCCGCATTTCTGGCCAGCGCCTATGCCGATATCAGCGCCACGCCCGATCAGCTATGCCATCAGCTTGACCTGCTTCGCCCCATTCGCGGCCATGCCCTCGTGGAGGCATGGCAGACGCTGGCGGCGCAGGGCGCGTTCACCGATCTCGCCCATGCGCTGATCACCCAGCATTACGATCCGGCCTATGCCAAGGCGCGCCAGCGCAACGATGTATCAACTGCGCAACGTATCGCCGTGGATGATCTGGACGACGCGGGCCTGATCCGCGCCCTGCCACAGATTGAGACAGCCCTGACCAGCGCCGCCAAATCTAGCACAGATTAAGCCGCGCCGTGTCCTCGGTCACCTCTCCGATTTCGGCCGCATCGATGCCCGCCATGCGCAAGCCGCGCAAACACGCCGCCGCCCGCTCGGACGGAACCGCCGCCAGCAGCCCGCCTGCCGTCTGCGGATCGAACAGCCAACCCGGCGCGTCCAGGCCCTCCAGATAAGGTAGCGCATGGGCCGCATTGGCCCCTTGCAGCGACGATGCAATCCGCCGCGCGACAAGTGCCTCGACCCCGTCCAGCAACGGCACATCCGCCAACCGGATCGCTGCTCCGCATCGACTGGCATTCATGATCGCCAGCACGTGCCCCGCCAATCCAAAACCCGTCACATCGGTCATGGCCCGCGCATCGGCCCGCAATATCTCGGCATCCCGGGCCAACGGCCGCTCCATTGAGGCCATGGCGCCCGCCACCACATCCCCGTCCGCTTTGGCCGCCATCGCCGCCGCAAGAATCACACCTGTTCCCAAAGGTTTGGTCACGATCAACCGATCACCGGGCCGGGCGCCGTCAAGGCCGATGGGGGCAGCGCGGCACAGGCCCGTAACGGTGAAACCGATGGTCATCTCGCGCCCCTGCGTCGTGTGGCCGCCGATGATCGCGGCGCCGGCGGCGGCCATCACATCGCCCGCACCCGCCATGATCTCGCGCAGGGTGTGGCGCTGCTGGCGATCCGCCATGCGCGGCAGGATCACATTGACCAGCGCCGATTGCGGCTCGGCGCCCATCGCCCAGACATCGCCAAGCGCATGGACGGCGGTGATCCTGGCCATGGCCCACGGATCGGCGGTGAAGGCGCGCAGGTGATCGGTGCTCAGAACCTGTGTCTGGCCACCGATCTGCAGAACGCCCGCATCATCGCCGGGGGTGCTTAGAACATCGGCGCGCGTCACCGGTGCCAGCCCTTCGATCATCTCGCCCAAGGCGCCCGGCCCCACCTTGGCGCCGCATCCGCCACAGATCACCGGATGATCCGACATCTCGGCACGCACGCCATTGGCCACATCCTGCGGCACCACCGGGCCGGGCATGTCCGGCAGATCGCGGAACTGGTCCATGAAGCGCTGATCAATCCAGTCCTTCCAGCGCCACAGCCCCGGAAGGGACAGCCCCACACCGCCCCGGTCGGCCAGCGCCCGCTTGCCGCCAAGCGAAACAAGCTTGAGAAAATCCGCCTGCGGGCGGAATGCGCGACGCTGCGCGCCGGTCAGATCGGCGCGCAGGTTATGCGTCAGGATGGGCGCGGCCCGCACCGCATAGACGCCTGCCTTCGGCCTTGGCGCGTGGCGGATATGCGCGCAATCGCCGACCGCATAGATCGCCGGATCATCGACCACTCGCAGCCATTCATCCACCTCGACAAACCCGTTCTTCAGTGGCAGGTCCGTCTTGGCAAGCCAATCCCAGGGGCGCGCACCCGCCGCCCCCACGACGAAAGACGCCGCGATCAGCGTGCCATCCGACAGCGTGACACCATCAGCCGTCACCGCCGTGATATCCACATCCTCGCGCAGCTTGATCCCCGCCTGCCATAGCGCCTCCCACAGCGCGCGCCGCGTGCCCGGCGCAGTGCCCTGCAATCCCTTGCTCACGTCAAGCAGCGTGATCTCGGGCCGCGCCGCACCCGCCGCGCGTACCCTGTGGTGCATGGCCAGCGCCAGCTCGACCGCCCCCACGCCCGCGCCGATCAAGGCCACACGCGGCACCTGACCACTGGCCACCACGGATGCGACATACCGCGCCCAGGCTTCGGCGAACGGGCCAAGCGGCTTGGCGGCGATCCCGTGCCGGGCAAAGCCCTCGATGTCCATTGGTGCCGATGAAATACCGATATCGATCGACAGATGATCATAGGAGATCGCCGGGCGCCGCTCCAGCCGCACCAGCCTTGCGGCACGGTCCAGACCAACGGCGCGATCCTGTACCAGCCGCGCACCGGCGAACTGCGCCAGCCGCACCAGATCGATATCCAGCGCATCGCGCGCATAATGACCGGCCACATGCCCCGGCAACATGCCGGTATAGGGCGCTTTGACGTTTGGATCGATCACCGTCAGCCGCACGCCCGGTAGCGGTTTCATGCCCCACCGCCGAAGCATCAGGGCATGGGCATGTCCACCACCGATCAGCACCAGATCGCGGGTCACGGGAAGATCAGTGTTCATCGAAAATATCCGCCAGCAAGTCACATCGCATGGCCGCGATCAGAACAGGAAACTCTGGCAGATGGAATAGGACCAAATGCTGCATGGACGCCGTCGCAGCGGTCAGGAGCCGTTATTGCCCTTCGCGATCTTGCGCAGTT
>JALQUE010000061.1 GCA_023260815.1 Roseovarius sp. | reverse complement strand
TGGACCGCTGGACAGTCGCACGGCCGTGCTATCTGAGGACCATGGGAGTGTGGAAAGGTGGATATATGGCGCTTTGGCTGGGGTTTCTTCGATCGCTGGTGATCTATCACAATCCCGTGTCGATATGGGCATGGCGCCGGTTCTATCGGGACATGCTGGTGCCGGGTGATCTGGTGATCGATGTGGGGGCGCATGTGGGCATGCGGGCGCGGGCGATGCGCGCGGCGGGGGCGCGGGTCGTGGCGCTGGAGCCGCAGCATCCCTTTGCGGGCTATCTGCGCCGAACGTTGCCGCGCGATGTCACGCTGATCGAGGCGGCGGCGGGGGCGACCGAGACCGAGGCCGAGATGGCGGTATCGTCGCGCCATCCCACGGTGTCGTCCCTGCGCGCCGAGTTCGTCGAGGGGGCGTCTGAGGCGCCGGGTTTCGGCCATGTGCAATGGGATCGCAGGCAGCGCGTGCGCATGGTCACGCTGGACGGTTTGATCGCGCGATATGGCCTGCCGCGTTACGTCAAGATCGATGTCGAGGGGTTCGAGATCGAGGTTCTGGCCGGGCTGTCGCAGCCGGTGCCGATCGTGTCGGTCGAGTTTCTGCCGGGGTTTCCGCATCTGACACATGCGGTGATCGACCGCCTGTCGGCGTTGGGGGCGTATCGCTTCAACCCTGTGCAGGGAGAGACGGGCGGCTTTTTATGGCCCGACTGGCGGGATGCGCGGGCGGCCAAGGTCTGGCTGGACGGGTTGCCGGGGGATGCCACTTCGGGTGATCTTTTTGCGCGCTTGCCCGATTAGAGCGGTGATATCGACGGTCAGGTGGCGCGGATAACGCGGGCGAAGGCGTCGAACAGGGCGGGGGTCGCGGTGATGACGGTGCCGCTGTCCTGAGGGTCTTGGGTGCGGTGCCAGCCTTCGGTTTGCGCGCCGGCCTGACGCAGAATGACCAGCCCCGCGGCAATGTCCCAAGGTTGCAGGCGGCGTTCCCAGAAGCCATCGAGCCGCCCTGCCGCGACGTAGGCCAGATCAAGGGATGCGGCCCCCATCCGGCGCACACCTGCGCAGAGCGGCATCAGCCGCGCGATATCGGCGGCGTGATCGTCGATATGGGCCATGCCGCCGAAGGGAATGCCGGTGCCGAAAAGGGCAGGCGCAAGGGTGCTGGTCGGGGCGGTGCGGATCGGGTGCCCGTTCAGGGTGGCGGGGGTGCCGCATCGCGCGGCGAAGGTCTCGGATTTGATCGGGTCGTGGATCACGCCGAGGGTGAGCCTGCCCGCCTCGCGCAGGGCGATGGAGACGGCCCAATGCGGGATACCGCGCAGGAAGTTGGTGGTGCCGTCCAGCGGATCGACGATCCAGACACGCTCGGAGTCTCCGTCCGCACCGGTTTCTTCGCCAAGCCAGCCGTCGGAGGGGCGCGCGGCGCGCAATGCGTCACGCAGAAAGGTTTCGGCATCGAGATCGGCGCGGGACATGAAGTCGCCCGCGCGTTTGGTGCTGATGGCGAGGCTGTCGCGGGTCTGCCAGTGGCGCAAGAGAATGTCGCCCGCCTGCTGCGCAAGGGTCATGGCGAGCGAGAGGTCAGCGGCGCTCATGTGCCGTGACCTGCGATCCGGTCGAGGATCGCGCCCACAAGGTCTGCGGCGTCGGACCAGAGGGGAAGGGCCGCACCGGCCTTGAGTGCTGCGGCGGATTGGGCGGCGTGCAGGGTCCTGTCCTGCAAAAGGGCGCTGAGGGCGTCGGCAAATCCCTTGGCATCCTCGGGGGGGACAAGCGTGCCTGCATCTTGCGGAACGGTGCAGGGCACCGCGCCTGCGGTGGTCGAGACGATGGGTACTCCGTGGATCAGAGCCTCGTCGAATACGATGCCGTAGCCTTCGTAGCGGGTGGCGAGCGCGAAGGCGTAGGCCTCGGTATAAACACGGTCGAGCGTGGCACGCTCGACCCGGCCTGCGAGTTGGACACGGCCCGACAGGCCCGCGCCGTCGATCTGCCGGGTCAGGGCGTCGGCATGTCCCGGCGCCCAGGGCGCACCGACGATGACCGCGCGCCACGCTTGATCGGTGATCCGCGACAGCGCGTCGATCAGGGTGTCATGGCCCTTGCGGGGATGCAGAAGACCCACCGAGAGGATCAGTGGCGGCGCACCCGCATCGGGTGTGGCGGGTGCTGGTACCGGCTGCGGCGAGAGATCTGGCCTGCCGGGGCGGATCACCGTGATGCGGTCTGGATCAACGGCGTAATCGGCCAGCAAGACATCCCTTATATGAGGGCTTGGCACGAGGATATGCGCGGCACGGGTGAGATTGGCCTTTTCCAGCGCCCGAAGGCGCGCGGCCTCGGGGTCGGGCAGGCCGCTTTCATGGGCGAGGGGGTGATGGACAAGCGCCACGATCGGCGCGTCGATCTTGGCGAGCGCGTCGGTGGGCAGCGCCCCGAAGGCCAGACCATCGACGATCAGCACACGGTCGGCGGACACCTGTGCCAGCAGATCGCAGGCCTCTGCCATCTGCGCGTCCGACGGGTGGGGAAAGCCGTCGGGCAGGCGGATATGGGCCACATCGCGGCCCGTGTCGCGCAGGGCGGACAACAAGCATCGGTCATAGTGATAGCCGCCCGTGGGACTGGACAGATCGCCGGGCACGGCGAAGGCGGCGGGGATTGGGCGGGGCATCAGGGTTCCTTGCTTGTCCTCAGAAGGGGATAGCGCGGTGGCGGGCCAAGGCAATGATGCGCGCTGTCATGGATCAAGCGCCCGTCCGGTTGTCCGCGATCTGGCGGATCACGTCTGTCACGCTGCCGTCGCGATATTCCGACACCGCCACAACACGGCCCGAGGCGGCGGGCGGTGCGGTGCGCGTGGCAAGGCGGGTGGCCTGATCGCAGAGGGCGTCGATGCCGCAGATCGGCAACCCGGCCGCATGCAGACGCTCGGCCAGATCGGCGCGCAGGGGATTGACCGCGATGCCGTGGTCGGTGACCACCACGTCAACCGTTGCGCCGGGTGTGGTCAGGGTGCCCACTTGGGGGACGATCTTGGCGAAGCCGGCGGCGGTCAGGCGCGTTGTGACGAGTGTCAGCCGTGCCCCTGCGGCGGTGTCGGCATGTCCGCCCGAGCCGCCGATCACGATGCCGCCTGCCTTGGTGGTCACGTTGACGTTGAATGTCAGGTCCACTTCGGCGGCGCCCAGAACCACGGCATCCACCCGGTCCACCACGGCGCCACCGATATGGGGGGCGGCGTAGGTGGCCGCGCTCATCATCTGGTGACGGGGGTCGGACTGGTAGGAGCGCACGGCCTCGAGATCGAAGCATTGCACATCCATCAGTCCCCGGAAGAGGCCCGCGTTCAGCATGTCGACGTGAAAGCCGGTGATCCCGCCAGCGCAGAAACTGCCGGTGATCCCCTCATCCGCCATCCGCCGACCCACGGCGGCGGCGGTACAGAGCGAGATGCCGCCCGCGCCGGTCTGGAACGAAAAGCCATCGGTCAGCAGGCCGCTGGCGGCGATAACCGCGGCGGCGCGGTCCCCGATGCCGGTGCTGACAGGGTCGGTCGCAGGTGTCGTCGTGCCCGAGGCGATGCCCGACGGGTCGCCGATCCTGTCCACGGCCACGACATGGTCCACCTTGCCTTGCGGGATGTCGATGGATGGGGTCGGGAAGGGGACCAGTGTATCTGTGACGGCCACCACGCGGCGGGCCACCTCGACATCGGTGAGCGGATAGCCGAGCGTGCCGCAGGCGGTTGTGCCGATGCGCCCGGAAAGATTGCCCATCTCGTCGGCGGCAGGGGCGGCCACGAAGGCCACATCGATCTGCAATTCGCCCATGTCCAGCGCCCGCGCACGTCCGCCATGGGTGCGCAGCACAACAGGATGCGGCACAAGGCCATGGCTGATCGCTTCGCCTACGGGGCCGGAAATGAAATTGGCCGACAGGCGTGTGACGGTGCCGTTGCGAATATGCCCGATCAGCGGCGCATGCACCGGAAAGATCGAGGTGGCAGCGACGTGCAGGTCCTTCAAGCCACGCGCGGCCAGACGGTCCAGCACCATGTTCAGCACCGCGTCGCCGTTGCGCAGATGATGGTGGAACGACACGGTGGCGCCGTCGGACAGCTCGCAGGCGGCGATGGCGGCATCCAGATCGTCCAGACGTTTGGATCGGCAAGGGGCCGGGTCTGTGGCAGGTGCGTAGGCGCGTAGCGGGCCATAGTCCTCGATCCGTCGTGGAAGCTTGTGCATGGTCTGGTCCTGACGTCCTGGATGCCGGGGGATGGGAGATCTGTGGCGAGGGTCATGCCGCCGGGGGGGCGGGCTGTCAACGGGTGCGGCGCCATCTGCAACGCGGACCCGGCACCGCTGCACATCGCGCCGATATTGCACCGGTCCCGTGGCGTATTCCGACTTTTCAACACGCTGCACCTTTGTCATACAGCGGGATCGACAGATGCAACGATCGAGCAGGACCACAGACATGACCCCACAAACCGTACCCGACGCCGTGTTCCATACCCGTGTGCGCAACCCGGCCCTGGAGGGAGACAATCCGTTCGAATGGCAGGCGCTGACCAGCGAGGATGTGTTCGCGGGCAAGCGCGTTGTCCTGTTCGCCTTGCCGGGTGCGTTTACGCCGGCCTGTTCTGACAGCCACCTGCCCGGCTATGAACGCCTGCATGACGCGCTGCTGGCCGAAGGGGTTGATGCGGTGCGGTGTCTGGCGGTCAACGATGCCTTCGTGCTGTATCAGTGGGGCAAGGCGCAGGGCATCGAAAAGGTGGGTATGCTGCCGGACGGCAACGCCGAATTCACGCGCAAGATGGGGATGCTGGTGGACCGGTCGGGGCAGGGTATGGGGATGCGCAGTTGGCGCTATTCCATGCTGGTCGAGGATCGCCGGATTGTTCAGCTTTTCGCTGAGCCGGGGTATTGCGACAATCCGCCGGGGGTGCCGTTGGAGCGGTCCTCGGCCGAGGTCATGCTGGATTACCTGAAGTCCCGAAACGGCTGATCCCCGGTCGCGGCTCGGGTCGCGGCAGCGCCCGGCGTCACACCTGTCCCGCTACGCCTCAGGGGGCTATGGGCAGGTGCAGACAGGCCGAAAGCCCGGCATCGGTATTTTGCAGCGCAAGGCGTCCACCGGCGCCGTCCGCGATTTCGGCAGCGATCGACAGCCCCAGACCTGTGCCGGGACCGCTTTGATCGGCGCGCACGCCGCGCTGTGTCATTGCGGCGATGCGATCCGGGGGCAGGCCCGGCCCGTCATCGGTGATGCAGATCACCGCGTGATGATCGGCGAAAGCGACAGATATGGTCACCGCCAAGACCCCATGTCGCGCGGCGTTTTCGGCAAGCGCCCCCAAGGCTTCGGCCAGATCCGCCTCGTCGATGGCCAGCATCGGGCCGACGGGCAGATCGAGATCCCATCTCAGCCGCCGGCCATCGGGTGTTTTCCGCAGCACCGCGACAACACGCTGAACCACCAGCGCCGCATCGGCGCGCGAGGTGGCGGCGCGCATGGCGCTGCGGGTGCGGGCCAGTTCACGGTCGACATGGGCGCGCATGGCGGTGGCGACCTCTTCGATGCTGTCCGCTGCGGCGCTTTCGCCCTTCTGACGCAGGCGGCCTGCCTCGCCAAGCAGAGCTTGCAGGGGGGTCTTGAGACCGTGCGCCAGATCCCCGGCGCGCGCGCGGGCCTTGTCGACCTCGGCCTCGCGGGCGCCGAGCAGTTCGTCAAGTTCGGCGGCCAGAGGTTGCACCTCGCTTGGCCAGTCGGACCCCATGCGCGCGGCACGATCCATCCGCAGTCGGGCAATCCGCTGTCCGATGGTGTGCAGCGGCGACAGGCCGACCGTGACTTGCGCCCATTGCGCGGCGATCAATACGATGACCAGAAGCCCCAGATAGGGCGCCATGTCGGTTACGAAGGCGCGTTTGGCGGCCGCCAGATCCCCCGCATCCAGCGCGACGACGGCACGCACCCGTCCGCCGCCCAAGCCCGGCGGCAGGGCCACGCTGCGTTCCAGCGCAAGCAGGGTGCTGCCTTCGGGGCCGTCCATGCGGTGGCGATGGGCCTCGCCGTCAAGCAGGGTATCGTCGGGCAGGGTCAATTCCGTATCCCAAAGTGACCGTGAGCGCAGAAGCTGGTCCCGGGCGCGTATCTGCCAGTAAAGACCGCCATAGGGCCGTGAAAATCGTGGATCGGCTGGCGCGTTGGCAAGGGTGAGCGATCCGTTGTCGGCAGCCAGCCCCGCCACGACCTGATCCAGATAGACCGAGAGTTCGGCTTCGGCGCGCCGTTCCACATGGGTTCCGAATAGCTGTGCCAGCCCTGCCGCCGCAAGCATCAGGGCCACGAGAACCGCAATCGCACCGGCGCCAAGCAGCCGTCCGCGCAGCGACAGCACCGTCACGCCGCCGTTCCGTCGAGAAAGTAGCCAAAACCGCGACGGGTGCCGATCACCCCGGCCCCCAGCTTGCGGCGCAGCCGCGCAACCACGGCTTCGAGCGCGTTGGCTTCGCGGGCGTCGTCGTCGCCATACAGATGCTCGAGCAGTTCCGTCGGCGCGATGACCCTGTCGCAATTGAGCGCCAGATAAGACAGCAGACGGTATTCCAGCGCCGTCACCTGCACCGGCACACCGCGCACCGCGACGGTCATCCGGTTGGTATCAAGGCTGAGTGGTCCGACATCCTGAACAGCGGTCCCGCGACCGGCGGCGCGGCGCACCAAGGCCCGGGCGCGGGCCACCAGTTCTTCCATGCGAAACGGTTTCGGCAGGTAGTCATCGGCGCCCGCCTCGATCCCTTCGACGCGCTCCTGCCATGTGCCGCGCGCGGTCAGCACAAGCACCGGCGTGTCGCAGCCCGCAGCCCGCCAGCGTTTCAGGACAGACAGGCCGTCCATGCCCGGCAGGCCAAGATCGAGCACGATCAGGTCATAGTCTTCGGTATCGCCCAGGAACCACGCCTCTTCGCCATCGGCGCAGGTTTCGGTGCGAAAGCCCGCGCCGTTCAGCGCGGTGGCCACATCGGTGGCAATGCGGGGATCGTCCTCGACGGCCAGAACACGCATCAGTCGTCATACTCGCTCTTGAGGATGCGGCCTGTCGCGCCGTCGATCTCGAGTTCCATGAGCCGCCCTCCGGGGGTGAGGAGTTCCAGCTCGTAGATCCAGCGGCCATCATCGCGCTCGAAATCGACCTCGATCACCCGACCGCCGGTTGCGCCTTCGCCGATCTTCAGGATCCGCGTGAGAGGCAGAACCTCGCCGCGTTCCAGCGCACGGCGGGCCTGTTCATGATCGTCATCGCTTGCCACGGCGGGCAGCCCGGTCAGGACGGACAAGGCCAAGGCGGCAACAAGAAGAGGGTGTGCATATGTCATGGGGACAGTTTCTACCGTCCTGTCGCTGACAGCAAGCTGACAGAGCACGTCAGGTTGAGGTCAGCAGGGGTGTGCGACAACGGCTCTGTCGAACGCGGCAATGACGCCGCACCAACCCAAGGAGACAGACCATGAAAGCACCTATTCTCTTCGCTGCCGCCCTTGCCACCGCCGCCGGGCTTTTCGTCGGTGGCGCGCAGGCGTCTGACGATCACGACAAGCGGTTTGAAAACATGCCGCCCCGCGCCGAGTGGATGAGCATTTCGGCGCTGTCGCAGAAACTGGAGGCCCAAGGCTATACGATCCGCGAGATCGACACTGAATACGGTCTTTACGAGGTCGAGATGTTCGATGCGAACGGGATGCGCGTTGAAGCCTATCTGCACCCTGTCACGGGTGAGCCGGTGCGGCGCCGGGGCTATGACGACTGATGCCGGACGCGCAATCGCAGAGCATGATCCGGGTGTGGGATCCCATTGTCCGGATCGGTCACTGGGTGCTGGTGGCGGCCTTCGCCACCGCATTCCTGACCGAAGGAGAGCCTGAATGGCTGCACACCGCAGCAGGCTATGCGATCGCCGTGACGGTCACGCTGCGGCTGATCTGGGGCTTTGTCGGCCCTGAACATGCGCGGTTTTCCGGTTTTGTGACCGGGCCTGCCGCGGTTCTGGGCTATTTGCGCGGCTTGCTGACCGGGCAGGCCACACGCCATATCGGTCACAGCCCGGCTGGCGGGGCCATGACGGTGGCGCTGCTGATCATGCTGGCGGTGACGGCGGTGTCGGGCATGGGCACGCTCGCCGTCGAGGAAGGGCGTGGACCGCTGGCTGGTATCGTCACGGTGGCAACCGATCATGAGGGCGCCGTTTTCCATGACGACGATGCTCACGAGGCGGGAGAGGTGTGGGAAGATATCCACGAGATTGCAGCCAACCTGTCGCTGGTGCTGGTTTTCCTGCATGTCGGGGGCGTGGCGATCGCCAGTTACGCGCATCGCGAAAATCTGGTTCGGGCGATGGTCACCGGGCGAAAGCCGGTGCGCTGAACTGGCTACCGGTGGCCCTTGAGGGGCCATCGGACCGCAGCCTGTGCGCTTTATTGTCTATGATTTGGTATCAATGACGGGATTAAGTATGGTATCGTTTCTCATACGTAAGTGATTTTCAGAGATTGTGCCTATTTTAAGGCGGAAAAACGGCGCTTTTGCCGATTTCCTTTGAAAAATGACAGTTTTTCGATATCCTTGGATATGGGCCAAATATTAAGGCGCATGTCGATATTTAAGAAATTTGTAGGAGCTTCGATGAAAAATTATCTCAAAACAGCGGCAGTTGCCGTTGCCTTTTCTTTTGCGTTTGGTGCATCCGCGCAAGCTGCGACGATGACCTATGACTTTACCGCGGGGGGCGCGGCTGCGGGAACCACGGTTACGTCCCTGGAGAGTGGTGCAATCAATTACGCGCAAAATTTCGATGGAACGGCTGGCAGTTACTGTGCTGCTCTGGGGCCGCTGGCGTGTTTATACGACGGTTTTGGTATCGGTGACGATGAGATCGATGCCGACCGTAGCGTCGAATCGGCCAAAGTGTCGTTCGACAAAGGGCCTATGACAGTTCTGGGCATTCATTTCTTTGATATGTTCACCAGCAATAGCGGCAGTGAACTGGCTCGTTTCGAGCTGTTTGACACAGGTGGTAAATCGTTGCTGAAGGACGAATTGCGCGCCATGAATCCGTCGGACAATACGGGCTATGCCTATGCAGACTTTGGCGGCGGTATCGCTGGTGTCTCGTATATCGAGTTCTGGGCACGGGCAGAGTCGCGGCCTCCTTGCACGGCGGCAAGCTGCACCGATGACGCGGATAACGATTTCGCCGTCGCTGGTATAGATGTCGGTGTTGTTCCCCTTCCCGCCGGTGCGCCGCTTCTGTTGACCGGAATCGCCGGGATGGCGTGGCTTCGTCGCCGCAAGACAAAGACAGCCTGAGGGAGTGTCAGACATTTGAACATGGGCGGGTGTCCTGCTTGCCCATGTTCGCTTGAACGGACCCCCCACCATCACTGACATGGAACGGTCAAGCCGCGTGGAGCCATCGCCTGCGGCCCTGCATTGGCCGGAAACCAACCACCCGGACGTCGACCGCGAGGCGGTTCGGGGAAAGCTTGGCAATCTATGCTCCGAAGACCGAAGGTATCCCCGGATCAATCGCCGGACCGTTCAGATTTCGCACCCGAACCGACCGTCAATCGACGGGAGCGTTTTGACGGCTCCGGTGCCCGCGAGGGTGTGGCGAAAAACAGAAACGAAGGATCCCTCGGGTGGCCCGGTCGAGGAGAGCGAGGGGATGATCCGCCCGAGGCACCCGTTGCGGGGGCGCTTACCTAAGCACGTTCGGCGCGGGGGCATCCCGCGCGGATTATCGCTTCAAGGATCGGGAGGATTTGGCTGGGGTGGTAGGAT
>JALQUE010000059.1 GCA_023260815.1 Roseovarius sp. | reverse complement strand
CAGCGCCACGGCACAGGACACCGGATGGCCGGAATAGGTGTAACCGTGGGCGAAATCACACTCGTTCATTACCTCGGCCACCTCGTCGCAGACCAGAGACCCGCCGATCGGGGCATAGCCAGAACTGAGCCCCTTGGCGATGGTCATGATATGCGGGCGGATACCATAGCTTTCGGAGGCGAACCACTGGCCGGTCCGGCCAAAGCCGCAGATCACCTCGTCGGCGATCAGCAGGATCTCGTATTTGTCGCAGATGCGCTGAATTTCGGGCCAGTAGGTTTCGGGCGGCACGATCACACCGCCTGCGCCCTGCACGGGTTCACCGATAAAGGCGGCGACGCGGTCCTCGCCGATCTGGTGAATCGCATCTTCGAGTTCGCGGGCGCGGGCAAGGCCGAATTCCTCGGGTGTCATGTCCCCGCCTTCGGCATACCAGTGGGGCTGATTGATGTGATGCACATCGGGGATCGGCAAGCCGCCCTGCGCATGCATCGCAGACATGCCGCCAAGGCTGGCGCTCCCGACGGACGAGCCGTGATAGGCGTTCTTGCGGCTGATGATGACCTTCTTGGAGGGCTTGCCCTTCTGTTCCCAGTAGGTGCGCACCAGACGGATGTTGGTGTCGTTCGCTTCAGACCCTGATCCGGCGTAAAACACGTGATTCAGGTCGTAAGGCGTCAGTTCGGCCAGCTTGTCGGCCAGCGCGATGGCGGGGACATGGGTGGTCTGGAAGAAGGTGTTGTAATAGGGCAGTTCGCGCATCTGGCGGGCCGCGGCCTCGGCCAGTTCGTGACGGCCATAGCCGATATTGACGCACCACAGACCCGCCATGGCATCGAGGATTTCATTGCCGTCGCTGTCGGTCAGAGTGACGCCGCTGGCGCGGGTGATGATGCGCGCGCCCTTGCGTTCAAGATCGTGACCATGGGTGAAGGGGTGCATGTGATGCGCCGCATCGAGCGCCTGCAATTCCGCCGTGGGCATATGATTTGTGATCAGCGTCATGACAAGACCTTTCGAGGATTGACGGCGCGACATGACACCAGCGGGCCGCGCGTTGCTGCCAGAATATGATCATATTATCTGGTGTCAATCGAATCAGCGGATCGGGGCGGGCACCTCGAAGGATTGGCGCACCTGTTCCATGCCCTGAATGACGTCTTCACGGATGGCTCGCGCCGCAGATTCGGCATCACGAGCGCGCATGGCAGCCAGCAAATCCTTGTGCTTATCCGGCAGATTCTGGGTGCCGAGGCGCCCACAAACCACCCTGAGGGACGGCCCGAATCGCAACCACAGTCCATCGGCCATATCCGCCAGAATCGGCGCATCGGCCAATTCGTAGAGCCGTTTGTGAAAGCGGTAATTCAGTTCCAGATAACCGCGCAGATCCCCCCGGCGAATCGCCTCATCGAGATCGGCGTCCATGACGGCCAGCTCATCAAGGTCACAGGGCGTCGCGCGTTCCGTTGCCCGGAGGCTCAGATGGGGATCAAGCCATTGGCGCGCAAGGATAAGTTCGCTGATATTATCGGCGCTCAGAAGCGGCACACAGACCCGTCTGTTGCCCTGAAATTCCAGCGCGCCCTCACTGATGAGGCGGCGGATCGCCTCGCGGACCGGGGTCATTCCGGCGGCCAGCCTGTCGGTCAGACCCTGGATGGTGACGGGCTGTCCCGGCGCAAGATCGCCGAACAGAACGAGGTCGCGCAACTGGCGGTAAATCACCTCATGCGCGGGCAGCCGTCCCCTTGCGGGGACGGAGGTGTCCAATTTTCGGGCAGCCTTGTTCATCTTTTGCCTTCCAGAGCCTCAGCGATCAGCAAGCACCTTGCGAGTTTAACGACTGCGTGAAAACATTGCTATATTGCCATGTGCGGAAATTTTTGATCAAATCTGCACTTACGGCAGAGCAACATGCCGAACCAACGGGAGATCATAATGCGAAAGCTGTTTCTGACCACCACCGCCACGCTGGCCCTTGGCGCCATGAGCGCCACGGCGCAGGAGGTTCGGGTCTACAACTGGTCCGACTATATCGACGAAGAGCTGCTGACCCAGTTCGAGGAAGAGACCGGCCTGGATTTGATTTACGATGTTTTCGACAGCAACGAAGTGCTGGAAACCAAGATGCTTGCGGGCGGATCGGGCTATGATGTGGTGGTGCCGTCGGGCACCTTCCTGCAACGCCAGATTCAAGCCGGCGCGTTCCAGAAGCTGGACAAGTCCAAGCTGCCCAATCTGGACAACATGTGGAGCGTCGTACAAGAGCGCACGGCCAAGTATGACCCCGGCCACGACTATTCGATCAACTACATGTGGGGCACCACGGGTCTTGGCGTGAATGTCGGCAAAGTGACCGAATTGCTGGGCGAAGATGCCCCCATGAACAGCTGGGCGCTGGTGTTCGAGCCGGAGAACATGGAAAAGCTGGCGGAGTGCGGCGTGCATTTCCTTGATGCACCGGCCGAGATGATCCCCGCCGCGCTGAACTATATCGGCGAAGATCCCGACAGCCACGATCCCGACGTGATCGCCAAGGTCGAAGAGACCTATATGGCGATCCGTCCGCATATCCAGAAGTTCCACAGCTCGGAATACATCAACGCTCTGGCCAATGGCGATATCTGTGTCGCGGTGGGCTGGTCCGGGGATATCCTGCAGGCGCGCGACCGCGCCGCCGAGGCCGATAACGGTGTCGAGATCATCTATAACGCCCCCAAGGAAGGCGCGCAGATGTGGTTCGACCAGATGGCCATCCCGGTGGATGCCCCCAACCCCGAGGGCGCGCATGTGTTCCTGAACTTCATCATGGATGCGCAGAACATGGCGAAGGCGTCGAACTACGTCTATTACGCCAATGGCAACAAGGCGTCGCAAGAGCATCTGATCGAGGATGTGATCGGCGATCCGGCGATCTATCCGGATGAGGAAACGTTGAACAATCTGTTCACGACAACGCCCTACCCGGCAAACGTTCAGCGGACGGTCACGCGCCTGTGGACCAAGATCAAGTCCGGCACCTGACCTGTGACATGACGGCCCGCGCGGGATGTCGCGCGGGCCATTCTCAGCCGAGGGACAGGTATGCCCGAAAAGATATTCGAGCCTTGGAACGACCCTGACGCCAAGCCGCTGATCCAGTTCAAGGGCGTCACCAAGCGGTTCGGCGATTTCACCGCCATCGACAACCAGACATTCGACATCTACGAACGCGAGTTCTTTGCCCTGCTTGGCCCATCGGGCTGCGGCAAGACGACGATGATGCGGATGCTGGCCGGGTTCGAGAAACCCACCGAAGGCACGATCCTGCTGGCCGGGCAGGACATGGCCCCGATCCCGCCCAACAAGCGGGCGGTGAACATGATGTTCCAGTCCTACGCGCTGTTCCCGCATCTGTCGGTCTGGGCAAACATCGCCTTCGGACTCAAGCGTGACGGTCGCCCCCGCGACCAGATCGACGCCCGCGTGAGCGAGATGCTCAAGCTGACGCGGCTGGAGAAATTCGCCAAGCGCAAGCCGCACCAGATCTCGGGCGGGCAAAGGCAGCGCGTCGCCCTGGCCCGGAGCCTTGCCAAGGCACCCAAGCTGTTGCTGCTGGACGAGCCGCTTGGCGCGCTGGATGCCAAGCTGCGTCAGGACACGCAATTCGAGCTGATGGATATTCAGGAAAAGACCGGCACGACCTTTGTCGTCGTCACGCATGATCAGGAAGAGGCTATGACTGTGGCCTCCCGCGTGGCGGTGATGGACCATGGCAAGCTCAAGCAGGTCGATACGCCCGAACGGATTTATGAAGCCCCGAATAGCACCTATGTCGCGGATTTCATCGGTGATGTGAATAT
>JALQUE010000020.1 GCA_023260815.1 Roseovarius sp. | reverse complement strand
GGTGCCGTGATTGAGGCCAAGCTGGATGTTGGTCGCGGGCCGGTTGCCACTGTCCTGGTGCAGAAGGGTACGTTGCGTCGTGGCGATATCTTTGTTGTGGGTGAGCAGTGGGGCAAGGTGCGCGCGCTGATCAACGACCGTGGCGAGCGGGTGCAGATTGCAGGCCCGTCGGTTCCGGTCGAGGTTCTGGGTCTGAACGGCACGCCCGAGGCCGGCGACGTTCTGAACGTGGTCGAAACCGAGGCGCAGGCACGCGAAATCGCGGAATATCGTCAGAAAGCGGCCAAGGAAAAGCGCGCGGCCGCTGGTGCCGGGACATCGTTGGAACAGCTTCTTGCGAAGGCCAAGGAAGACGAGAACGTCAAGGAATTGCCGATTCTGGTCAAGGCCGACGTGCAGGGGTCTGCCGAGGCGATCGTTCAGGCGATGGAAAAGATCGGCAACGAAGAGGTGCGCGTCCGCGTTCTGCATTCGGGTGTCGGCGCCATCACGGAATCGGACATTGGCCTTGCCGAAGCGTCAGGCGCGCCGGTTCTGGGCTTTAACGTCCGTGCCAACGCACCGGCCCGCAACAGCGCCAACCAGAAAGGCGTCGAAATCCGCTATTACAGCGTGATCTACGATCTTGTGGATGATGTGAAGGCTGCGGCAAGCGGTCTGCTTGGCGCCGAGGTCCGCGAGAACTTCATCGGTTACGCGCAGATCAAGGAAGTGTTCAAGGTGTCGGGCGTCGGCAAGGTTGCCGGCTGTCTTGTCACCGAAGGTATCGCGCGTCGGTCTGCGGGTGTCCGCCTGCTGCGCGACGATGTCGTGATTCACGAAGGCACGCTGAAGACCCTCAAGCGCTTCAAGGATGAAGTGGCCGAGGTTCAGTCGGGTCAGGAATGCGGCATGGCCTTCGAGAATTACGAGGATGTGCGCCCGGGCGATGTGATCGAGATCTTCGAGCGCGAAGAGGTCGAGCGTACGCTGGATTGAGTTTGACCCTAAGGTAAATTCAGAAGGGGCTGCCGATTGGCGGCCCCTTTTGTTTTGCGCGCTTCGGCCTCAGAGCCAATCGCGCAGGATCGGGATAAGGGGTATGTCCGCCGGTGGCATGGGATAATCCCGCAGGGCGTTCGGCTTGACCCATTTCAGGCTCTGGCCTTCGCGGCCCTGCGGTGTTCCGTCCCATTTGCGACATGCGAACAGTGGCATCAACAAATGGAAATCGTCATAGCTGTGGCTGGCGAAGGTCAGCGGCGCCAGGCAGCTTTGCCAGGTGTTGATGCCCAGTTCTTCGTCAAGTTCCCGGATCAGCGCATGTTCCGGCGTTTCACCCGGTTCGACCTTGCCGCCCGGAAACTCCCATAGACCGGCCATCGACTTGCCTTCGGGGCGCTGCGTCAGAAGAATGCGGCCATCGACGTCGATCAGCGCCACGGCAGAGACGAGCACCGTTTTCATGAGCGGTAATCGGCGTTGATGTCGATATAGCCATGGGTCAGATCGCAGGTCCAGACCAACGCCGTGCCGCCGCCGAGACCGAGATCGACGTGAATCTCAAGCTCTTGCTGTTTCATATAGAGGGCGGCGTCGGCCTCATCGTAATCGGGATCGACCCAGCCATCGCGCGCCACGCGGATATGCCCGAACCAGATGGACAGGGTGTCACGGTCGGCGCGGGCGCCGGATTTCCCGACTGCCATGACGATGCGCCCCCAATTGGGGTCTTCGCCTGCGATGGCCGTCTTGACGAGCGGCGAATTGGCGATGGCCATGGCATGGGTATGGGCATCGGCATCGCTGGCGGCCCCTGTGACCGAGACCGCAACGAATTTCGTGGCACCTTCGCCATCCCGCACGACCTGATGAGCAAGGTCCAGCATGACCTGCCGCAGACCTGCCATGAACCCGATGCTTTCGTCGGTCACCCGGATGCCCGACGCGCCGGTGGCGGCCACCAGCAGAGTGTCCGAGGTGGAGGTATCGCTGTCGACGGTGATGCAGTTGAAGGTCGTGCGGTTCAGCGCCGTGACCATGGATTGCAGAACCGGCTGGTCGATCACCGCATCGGTGAAGATATAGACCAGCATGGTGGCCATGTCCGGGGCGATCATGCCCGATCCCTTGGCGATGCCGGCGATATGCACGGTCTGACCGTCGATCGTGACGGTGGTGCCCGATCCCTTTGCAAAGGTGTCGGTGGTCATGATGGCGCGCGCGGCGGAATCTATCGCGTCGGGGACCAAGTTGGCGGACAGCTCATCCAGTTTGGCGGTGATGCGGTCATGCGGCAATGGCTCGCCGATGACGCCAGTGGACGAGGTGAAAATCCGCGTTTCAGGCAGGTTCAGAGCCTGTGCGGCAGCCTGGGTCACCGCTTTGACCGACGCGTCGCCATGCCGTCCGGTAAAGGCGTTGGCGTTGCCGGAATTGACGAGGATTGCGGCGCCCTCGGGACTGTCCTGTCCGATCTTGCGTTGGCAATCCAGCACTGCGGAGGACCGCGTTGCGGACCGTGTGAACGCCCCGGCCATGGCCGTGCCCGGAGCCAGAACGGCCAGCATCACGTCTTCCCGGTCCTTGTAGCGTACTCCCGCTTGCGCCGTTGCAAAGCGCACGCCGGCAATATGCGGAAGACTGGGAAAAGTGTCAGGTGCCAGTGGGGACAGTGGAGGCTTGGCGCCCATTGTCAGTTCTCCAGAAGATCGAGGTTGTTGATCGTCTCAGGCGCGATACCCGATGCGTCATTGCGCGTGATCGTGGCCTTGCCGGTGAGGGCTTCGACATGGGTGTCGAATTTTTCCTGACGGAGGCTTTCTTCGATCTCGGCGCGGACCTCATCGAGGGGCGGTGTTTCGGTCAGGCGGGTTTCATTCAACTTGATGACATGCCAACCGAACTGTGTCTGAACCGGATCCGAGACCTGTCCCGGCTCGAGGCTGGCCACGGCGTTGAAGAACGAGTCGACCATGACGCCAGGACCGAACCAGCCCAGATCACCCCCGTTCGGCCCCGATGGGCCGGTCGAATGTTCGCGCGCAAGCGCGGCGAAATCAGCGCCGCCTTCCAACTGGGTGATCAGCTCGCTGGCGGTTTCTTCGGTTTCGACAAGGATATGCGCGGCCTTGTATTCGGTGCCCTGAGCGGCGCTGGCGTATCTTTCCTCGTAGGCGGCCTGGATCGCGGCATCGTCCAGATCGCCCTGCATCACGTTTTCGATCGCCTCGGTGGCGAGGATCGCACGGCGTTCGTTTTCAAGAACAAGTGCGCTGCGCTTGGACACGTCGCCTTCGAAGCTTTGCATCAGGAGGGTTTGCTGCACGAGCTGATCGAGAATACCGGTGAACAGGATTTCCGCCGGCAGCTGTCCGTATTGCGCGGGCAGGCTGGCGCGCAGGGCGATCATGTGACCCAAGGTGATATCGGTGCCGTTCACGGTCGCCAGTACGGTATCGATATCGGGGCTGTCCTGCGCGGCTGCGGGCTGTGCGAAGGTGGCCGCTGCGACAAGGGCGAGGGCCGGGAAAAGCTTGGTACGGAAGGGCATGCTGTCTTTCCTTTGCAGTGCTGTGTTGGCTGACGCGCGCCTGCGCGACGTTGACACTCTAACAGCGGCCCCTTACATCGGCTCAGGACCAAGACACCGCCATTCTGTGCCTGTTCTAGGGTGGTGCGGAAGGCGGGGCAAGCAATTGCCTTTCACTGACAAGTACAAACACCGGAACGGATTGGATATGCTGGGTATTGGAACTGTCGCCAAGAAGATCTTCGGCACCCCTAATGACCGCAAGATCAAGGCGACACGCCCGCTGGTCGAGAAGATCAACGCGCTGGAGCCTGAGTACGAAGCGTTGAGTGACGCGGGGCTTATCGAAAAGACCCAGGACCTCAAGAAGCGGCATGCCGAGGGCGAAAGCCTTGATGCACTGCTGCCCGAGGCATTTGCGAATTGCCGTGAGGCGGCAAAGCGGGCGCTTGGACTGCGGGCGTTCGATGTGCAGTTGATGGGTGGTATATTCCTGCATCAGGGCAATATCAGCGAGATGAAAACCGGCGAGGGCAAGACCCTCGTGTCGACTTTCCCCGGCTATCTGAACGCGTTGACGGGCAAGGGTGTGCATATCGTCACGGTGAACGATTACCTTGCCAAGCGGGATGCCGAATGGATGGGCAAGGTCTATGCCGCGTTGGGCATGACCACGGGCGTTGTTTACCCGCAGCAGCCCGAGGCAGAGAAGAAGCAGGCCTATGCGTCGGACGTGACCTACGCCACCAATAACGAGCTTGGCTTCGATTACCTGCGCGACAATATGAAATCCTCGCTCGAGGATATGAACCAGAAGAACCACTATTTCGCCATTGTGGACGAGGTGGACAGTATTCTGATCGACGAGGCGCGCACGCCGCTGATCATTTCGGGGCCGGCACAGGACAGAAGCGAACTTTATGTCAGCATCAATGAGCTGATCCCGCTGCTGACCGAAGAGCATTACAAGATCGACGAGAAAACCCGCAACGTGACCTTCACCGACGAGGGGAACGAATACCTGGAAGAGGTTCTGCACGACCGCGCCCTTCTGGATGAGGGGCAGTCGCTTTATGATCCGGAAAGCACGACCATCGTTCACCACGTCAATCAGGGTCTGCGCGCGCACAAGCTGTTTCTGAAGGACAAGGATTACATCGTCCGTGATGGCGAGGTTGTTCTGATCGACGAATTCACCGGCCGCATGATGGCGGGCCGGCGTTTGTCGGACGGGCTGCATCAGGCGATCGAGGCCAAGGAAGGCTGCAAGATCCAGCCCGAAAACGTGACCCTCGCCAGTGTCACCTTCCAGAATTATTTCCGCCTGTATGAAAAGCTGTCGGGCATGACGGGCACCGCCGCCACCGAGGCCGAGGAATTCGCCGAAATCTACGGATTGGGCGTGGTCGAGGTGC
>JALQUE010000287.1 GCA_023260815.1 Roseovarius sp. | reverse complement strand
GCGATGTCGCTGACAGAGGGGTTTGCGCGGGTGGTTCTCATCGCTGGCCACGGGTCGTCCGTCACCAATGCACCGCATGCAAGCGCGCTGCAATGCGGCGCCTGCGGCGGTCATGCAGGCGATGTGAACGCGCGGCTTCTGGCGGCGCTGTTGAACGATCCCGTTGTGCGCGCCGGGCTGGTGGGTAAGGGAATTCTGATCCCCGACGATACGGTCTTTCTGGCCGGTCTGCATGACACGGTGTCCGATCATGTGACGGTGTTTCAAGATCATGGCACGCCTGATCATGGCAAAGACATCGAACACCTCAAAGCCGTTCTGTCCAAGGCGGGTACGATTGCACGGCTGGAACGCGCGGTGGTTCTGCCACGTGCGGATGATTCCGAAAAGCTGGCCCTGCGGGGTGGCGACTGGTCGGATCTGCGGCCCGAATGGGGATTGGCCGGGTGTAGCGCGTTTATCGCGGCACCGCGCCATCGCAGCGCTGGCCGGGATCTGGCGGGACGCAGTTTCCTGCACAGTTACGATTGGCGCGCCGACAAGGGCTTTGGGACGCTGGAACTGATCCTAACCGCGCCGGTCGTGGTGGCCAGTTGGATCTCGCTTCAGTATTACGGCTCGTCCGTCGCGCCCGAGGCGTTCGGTGCTGGCAACAAACTGATCCACAATGTCACAGGCGGTATCGGGGTGGTTGAGGGCAATGGTGGACTTATTCGCGCCGGTCTGCCTTGGCAGTCTGTGCATGATGGCGAGGGCTTGCGGCACGAACCTTTGCGGCTTCATGTCGTCCTCGAGGCACCGACCGAGGCGATTTCCGCTGTGCTAGACCGTAATCCAGATGTCCGTGCCCTGTTTGACAACGGGTGGCTTGCACTCAGCGCGATGGACAATAACGGCCAGATCGCATGGCGCTACGACAATGGGTCGTGGCTGCCGCTGACCAAGGATGTCGATCAGCTTTCGGTCGCGTGACCCTTGGCGCCTAAAACGACCGGGCCGGGCCTGCATCTTGCAAAGCCCGGCCCGGTTACAGCCATCCAAAGCGATGTGCGTGTCAGCAAAACGCCGCGTCAGAAATCCAGGTTTTCAACATTCAGCGCGTTTTGCTGAATGAATTCGCGTCTGGGCTCCACGACATCGCCCATCAGTTTGGTGAACAGATCATCCGCCTCGGCAAAATCGTCGATCTTGACTTGCAGAAGCGTGCGCGCGTCTGGATCAAGCGTGGTTTCCCAAAGCTGACCGGGATTCATTTCACCCAGACCCTTGTAGCGTTGCAAGGTCAGACCCTTTTCACCTTCTTTCAGGATTGCATCCAGCAGGTCGAGAGGGCCGTAAATCGCCTGTTCACGATCCTTGCGAACCAGTTTGGCCGGTAACTCATAGGTTTCACGCAGCGACGCGGTCAACTGGCCCAGTCTGCGCGCCTCGCCACCCCTGAGGATGGGGCCATCCAGCGTACGGATCTCTTCGACACCGCGCAGGCTGCGTGTCAGGCGGATGCCATGATCCTGCGTCACGCGACCTTGCCAGCCACGCTCATATTCCAGAGCAATCAAATCCAGACGTTTCGCGATCGCGTCGGCCACACCCTGCAGATCAGCGTCAGCACGTCCCGGCATGAACGCCTCGGCGATAGAGGCCTGTTCAAGGATGTGACGTGGGTAATGGGTGGGGAACGCCTCAAGAATGCGCTTGGTCTGTCGGGCTTCTTCGACAATCCTGACCAGATCCTGACCAACGATTTCCTCACCCGATCCAAGACGCAGTACCGCATCATCCGTGCCCTGCTGGATCAGATAATCCTCGAGCGCAGGTTCGTCCTTGAGATAGACTTCGGACTTGCCGCGCATCACCTTGTAGAGGGGCGGCTGCGCAATATAAAGATAACCGTTTTCAATAAGTTGCGGCATCTGACGGTAAAAGAAGGTCAACAAGAGCGTGCGGATATGCGCGCCGTCCACGTCGGCATCGGTCATGATGACGATCTTGTGGTACCGCAGTTTCGAAATATTGAACTCATCCCGGCCAATCCCGGTTCCGAGGGCCACGACAAGATTACCGATCTCCTGGCTGCCCAGCATCCTGTCAAATCGCGCACGCTCCACGTTCAGGATCTTGCCGCGCAGAGGAAGAACCGCCTGCGTCGACCGATCCCTGCCGGTCTGGGCCGAACCACCGGCGCTATCCCCCTCGACAAGGAACAGTTCGGTTTTCGACGGGTCCTTTTCAGAGCAATCCTTGAGCTTTCCGGCAAGGTAATTCACGTCCATCGCGGTCTTGCGGCGGGTCAGATCACGGGCCTTGCGGGCCGCTTCACGGGCCATTGCAGCCTCGATGATCTTGCCGACGATCTGCTTTGCCTCGTTGGGGTTTTCCTCGAACCACTCGGTCAGCTTTTCATAAACCAGCCCCTCAACCGCCGGGCGCACCTCGGAACTGACCAGCTTGTCCTTTGTCTGGCTCGAGAACTTCGGATCGGGCACCTTGACCGAAAGAACGCAGGTCATGCCCTCACGGCAATCATCGCCGGTAAGTGTCACCTTTTCCTTCTTCAGAATTCCGGAAGCCTCGGCATAGCCGGACACCTGTCGGGTCAACGCGCCCCTGAAACCGGCGAGATGGGTGCCGCCATCGCGTTGAGGAATATTGTTGGTAAAACACAGGACATTTTCATGATAGGAGTCATTCCACCACAGAGCGACCTCCACGGTTATCCCATCCCGTTCGGAGTTCAGATAGATCGGGTTCTCGATAAGCGGCGCGCGATTGCGGTCAATATAACGAACAAAAGCCTGAAGGCCGCCATCGT
>JALQUE010000274.1 GCA_023260815.1 Roseovarius sp. | reverse complement strand
AGACGTAACTGTCTCCACTCACGTAGTCGTGACTCAAAATCTTGAGGCCACATATTAACGTAAGTGTGTTAATGAATAGTGAATGTGTCCTGCGACGTCACAGCCAAACGCAGTGGAGTTGCAACCAAGCATTGGTACCTTGAAATCCACAGGGTCCACAAAGGCGTCTCCGAAGATGTCTTGCAGCACGCTGCAAACGTCCTGCAGGGTTTCCTGGTCGGACCATCCGTCATTCTGCCGCAATCGGTCTTTGATCACGGGCCTTTCGGTTTGGACTGGCTGCGGCCGCAGGCCTTGTTCGGGGCTGTGGGGATGGACCCGCTGGTGCATGCCGTCATGTGGAGCATGATGTTGAACACGGTGGTGTTTGTCGTCGTCTCGTTGGTGACGTTTCCAAAACCGGTCGAGCGTTTGCAGGGCGCGCAGTTCGTCAATGTGTTTCAGCATTCCGGCACGACACCGGGCTGGTCGGGCGGGTTGGCGCAAAGCGAGGATCTGCTCATCATGTCGCAACGGATCATGGGCGCGGCGCAGGCGCAGGCGCTGTTTTCCTCGGCAGCGCAGAGGCAGGGTCTGGCCGGGTATCTGCCCGAACCGACCCCTGAATTCCTGCAGGAGCTAGAGCGTGAACTTTCGGGTTCGGTGGGCGCTGCCACTGCGCATGCGATGATTTCGCAAATCGTCGGCGGCGCCACGGTCTCGGTCGAGGATCTGATGGCGGTGGCCGATGAAACCGCGCAGATCATGGAGTATTCAAGCCGACTGGAGGCCAAGACCCAGGAACAGGAACGCACCGCCCGACAGTTGCGCGAAGCCTATCAGAAACTGACCCAGTTGTCGGTGCAGAAGGACGCGTTTCTCAGTCAGATCAGCCACGAGTTGCGCACGCCCATGACATCGATCCGGGCGTTTTCGGAAATCCTGCGCGACACCGAAGGGTTGACGCCTGCCGAAAAAGGTAAATACGCCACGATCATTCACGATGAGGCGATCCGCCTGACGCGGTTGCTGGATGATCTTCTGGATCTCAGCGTTTTGGAAAACGGGCAGGTCGTTCTCAATATCCATACCGGGCGGTTGTCTGATCTGTTGGATCGGTCGGTCGGCGCTGCCGGCGGTGTGACCGACGGGTTCAGGATCGAGCGCCACAAGTCGGGCGAAGAGGTGTGGCTGACCACCGATCTGGACCGTCTGGCGCAGGTGTTCATCAATCTGATCGCGAACGCGCGCAAATACTGCGACGCCACGAAGCCGGTCTTGTCGATCTCGGCCAAGATTGAAGCTGTTGGGCTTGTGATCGACTTTACCGATAATGGATCGGGTATCCCCACCGATCAGCAATCCGTCATCTTTGAAAAATTCTCGCGCATTGGTCACACCAAGGCGGGCGGGGCAGGGCTGGGCCTTGCAATCTGCCGCGAGATCATGGCGCGTCTGAATGGTGACATTATCTATTTGCCTGGCCAGTCCGGTGCCGCTTTTCGGGTGATCCTGCCCTCTGATGTCGTATCGATGCCTCATGCCGCGTCGGCGTGAACCTCTTGGTAACCGATCCACCGCTAATGTGGGGCCAAACATACGGCCGGTTGGCAGGCCGGGGGTGAACGGTCAAGAACGGACAACGCACAATGCAGGACGGCATTTCGCTGATACACCGCAAGGCAAAGGTTGCGCGCGAGGATTTTGACGCCCGCGCCATGTCGCCTTGCAAGGCGTTGCGCCTGTCGCTGGCCAAGGTGGCGGATGCGCAGCTTGATCTTCCGCTGATCGTCGGCACGGTCGAGCAAAAGATTATACCGCAATCCGCGGTCAAGTCCGAAATGGACGCGAGCGGGCTGTTGTTGGTGTTGGACGGTGCGCATGGGCGCCGCGGTGCCGCGCGTCTGGATGCCCAATTTCTGGCCGCGGTGATCGAAGTGCAGACCATGGGCGTCGTGCAGCGCGGAGAGGCGCCTGAGCGGTCCGTGACGCCGACCGATGCGGCGATGGTCGCGCCACTGATAGATGGGATGCTGCGCGGGTATGACGCCTATCTGGGCAGCGCACCGGACATGCCAGAGCCGCAGAACTGGCGTTTTGGCGATATGGTCGAAGACTGCCGCACCTTGGCACTGGAACTGGAGCTGCCGGAATACGATCTTTTCCGCATCACCGTCGATCTGGGCGAGGGCGCCAAGACGGGTACCTTGTCCATCCTGCTGCCGCGCGGACCGACCCGCGATGTGTCGGCATCAAAGGACGGTACGCCTGTTGGCGCCTGCACGGTGGCGGCAAGCGCCCTCAATGCCCCGGCGATGCTGGATGCGGTGCTGGCGCGCGTCTCGATGCCGCTGAACAAGTTATGCGCCCTGTCCGTCGGAATGCAACTGACCGTCCCACGCGAGGTGCTTGGCAAGGCCGAACTTTTGGGCGCGGGGCAACATGTCGTCGCCGAGGTCAGGCTTGGTCAACTCAACGGATGGCGCGCTGTGCGTCTGCTGTCGGGGGCAGATGAGGGGCCGGACAGGACGGCGGACGCCGATATCGCAGCGCTGGATGCGGCGCAGACGGCTTCCCCCGGCGCGGTATCCTATCTGGCGCCTGCCGACCATGTCATGTCCGAGTCGAAGGGTGCGACCGTGCCATCGGCACTGACAGAGGCCAGCGCGACCTCGGTGACGCCGCCGCCCCTCACCTGATTGGTGGGGATCCTACAGCTTGTCGATCGGCACTTTCAGGAAGACATCGCCATTCTCGTCCGCAGGGGGCATGCGGCCGGCGCGCATGTTGACCTGAAGGGACGGGATGATCAGCTTGGGCATCGCAAGGGTGGCATCGCGCGTATTGCGCATACGCACGAACGCGTCCCGGCTTTGTCCTTCACCGACATGGACATTGCGCCGTTTCTGCTCGGCGACTGTGGTTTCCCAGGCATATGTATCGCGTCCGGGGGCCTTGTAATCGTGCCCCACGAAAATCCGCGTCTCTTCGGGCAGGGCGAGGATTTTCTGGATCGATTGATACAGCATCTCGGACGAGCCACCGGGAAAATCACAGCGCGCGGTGCCGAAATCGGGCATGAAAAGCGTATCGCCCACAAAGGCCGCGTCGCCAATCACATAGGTGAGGCAGGCTGGCGTATGACCCGGCGTATGGAGAACATCCCCCCGCAATTGGCCGATATGAAAACTGTCGCCGTCCTGGAACAACTGGTCGAATTGCGATCCGTCGCGCTGAAATTCGGTGCCTTCGTTGAAGATCTTTCCGAACGTATCCTGCACCAGCCGAATATTGTCGCCAATCCCGATCTTGCCGCCCAATTCCTGCTGGATATAGGGTGCGGCAGACAGGTGATCGGCATGCACATGGCTTTCCAGAAGCCATTGAACCTCAAGGTTTTCGGCGCGGATATGGTCAATGATCGCATCGGCGGATGCGGTGTCGGTGCGCCCCGACGCATAGTCGAAGTCCAGCACCGTATCGATCACCGCGCAGGCCCGCCCGGACGGATCGCGCACCACATAGGAAATCGTGTTCGTGGCGTCATCGAAGAACGCCGTAACCTCGGGTGACATGGGCGGCTTCCTTTGCTGATATCGGGGGAAAACAGGTGTGCGGTGAATTGAAACGCCCATGTTGATGTGTGTCAAGGAGCGACGCGCGCGTGCGTGCAACAGTGCCCAACGGTGACGGAGGACCAAGATGCAATCTATCGAAACAAATCGCAAAGCCCTGCTGTCGAGGCTGGCCGAACTGGACAGTCGTCTGCACAAGATCGAGGCCGAATTGGACGAACCCCATTCCAAGGACTGGGACGAGGCTGCGATTGAAACAGAAGGCGACGAGGTGCTGGAGCATCTTGGCCAGAGCGGTCAGGAAGAAATCGCCCGGATCAGGGCCGCGTTGCAGCGCATGCGCGATGGCAGCTATGGCGATTGTGTGCGCTGTGGCGAGCGGATTTCGGCCGAAAGACTGAATGTCTTGCCGGAAACGCCCTTCTGCAAGGATTGCGCCGCTGCAATTTGATACCAGATACTTATTGATAAGCCCTTTGATTGAAACAGGCCGGTGCGGCGTATGCCGTGCGGCCATCGTTAATGGAGGACGAGATCATGGCCGATCTCACTGCCCGCTGTCTTGAATTGAAGACTGAAATTCTTGATGCCGATCCTGACAAGCGCCTTGGATACGAGCCCGAGCTTGCAGGCTTGATCAACGCGATGAAGGCGAAAGACATTCCCGTTCCCGCCGAGGTGCGCGATCTGCACGAGGAGTTGGTGAACGAGAATATAGAGGCCCAATTCAACAACATGCCCGTCTGACATCCGCGCCGTGTCCGTTCATGCAAGGCTTGCGCGGCTGCACTTTCTTCGTAGTAATTGAGGAATAGTGATAGGCAATTGAGCAGGCAGGGCGCGAATTGACATCCGAAGTCCATACGGAGTTGCATGATGGCGTGGCGGTGATAGCGCTTGATCGTCCAGTCGCCAATGCCCTTGCGCCGGGTCTCAGGGCCGAACTTGACGCGGCCTTGCGGGTGTCGATCGCGGATAACAATGTGCGCGCGATCGTTTTGCACGGGAGGGGCCGTGTTTTTTCCTCGGGCATTGATATCACCGAGTATGACGGGCCGCTTGCCCGTCCATTTTTGCGCGATTTGTGTCATCTGATCGAAACTGCGCCGAAACCGGTGGTGGCCGCTCTGCACGGGGCTGCCCTTGGGGCGGGTCTTGAACTGGCGCTGGCAGCGCATGCGCGTGTGACTGCAAAGGATACCCGTCTTGCGATCCCGGATGTCACGCTTGGAATGGTGCCGACGGGAGGTGCCACGCAGCGCCTTCCGCGTCTGATCGGCGCGAAGGCCGCGCTTGAGTTCATGCTCTCGGGTCAGACCATCGTCGCACAGGATCCCGCCATCGCACCGTTGAGTGACCAACTTGTCGAAAACGGGCCGCTGCCTGTTGCGGTGAACCTCGCACGCGAGCTTGCGGACAAGGGGCGCTGGCCACGGAGTTGCGATCAGGACCGGGGCCTGTCCGATCCCGCAGCTTATCAACAGGCTGTGGCCATGGTGGCCGAACGTCTGAAAACGGCCGATGGGGTCGAGGCCGATCTTCTGAAATGTATCGAGGCCGCGCAACTTCTGCCGTTTGAGCTGGGGCTTGATCTGGAGCAGGTGTTGTTCGACGATCGCGTGTCGAGCCGTGACGCAATTTGCCGCCGGCATCATTATGTTGCCATGCGCCGGGCCGCGATCATTCCGGAACGTGCCCAAACCACCGAGGTCAACCCGCTGCGCCATATCGTGATGCTGGGGGATGGGGCGGTGCTGGCAGAGCTGGCTGTGAGCTGTCTGGATGCAGGAAGACAGGTTACTTTATTGTCGGCTGATCCTGATCGGGCAGGTCTGTTGTCCGAGCGGGTGGCAACCGTTTATGACGGGGCCGTGAGGCGCGGCAAGATACGTCCCGAAGACCGTGTGGATCGGTTGGCCCGCTTGTCGGTGGCGTCTGGTTTCGACGCGCTGGCACAGGCCGATCTGATCTTTGATACCGACGAGACCGCGTTGCCGGATGCGGTTTGCCAGCCGGATTTGGACACGATCTGGGTTGTGCTGGGAACCGCCGAACAGGTGGCGCGCCGCTCGGTCGAGATTATGGGGCATGACAGGGTGCTGGGGGCGCGGCTTTATCGACCGGCCTACAAGCCGGGGCTGGTGGAACTTCTTGTGCCGGATGGTTGCCACGCCGATGCGGTGGCCGGGCTTGCGGAGTTTTTTGTGTCGATCAGGCGAACCGTCATACGCGAAACCGCAATAGGGCCAAGCGTCGGCGACAGGATTCAGATGGCCATGTTGCGCGCGGCGCTTGTGATGGTGGATGCGGGGATGTCGCCTTATGACATCGATGGCGCGGCGCGCGGTCTTGGGTTCCGGGCCGGACCATTCGAGTTGGCCGATATCGACGGTTTGGAAGATGTGCAGGACAGGTTGAACTCGTACACCAGCCAAAGTGGCGGAACGCCGCCGTTGGATGCGGGCCTTCTGGCCAATAGGATTGCCGCCGGAGCCACTGGCAAATCGGTCGGAAAGGGCGTCTATCTCTATCCGGCGGGCCGCCGAAAAGAACCTGATCGTGCCGTGCTGTCATGGGTCGATAGCCGCAAATCCGATCCGGACGGCGTCGGTGCGCATCTTGATCCCGGAATGGCGCTGCAGGCGGCGTTGGTGAACGAGGCCGCGCGTTTGATCGCAGAGAAAGCCGTGCTGCGGGCGTCGGACATCGAGGTCGTCATGGTCAAGGGGGCGCATTTCGATGCAAACCGGGGCGGCCCTTTGATTCAGGCGGATCTTGCCGGACTTCTTGGGTTTCTCAAGGTCATGAAGGCGGCGACGCCATTGGCGCCGGATATATGGAAACCTGCACCTTTGGTGGAAAGCTTGATCAAGAACGGCCAGGGATTTTTCCGGCGCCCGCTTGTGTGAGGGGGCGATCTGCGATCAGCCCAGCAGGATACCCACCACGATCAGCATCAGCCCCATGATCGACAGCATCAGAGCGCCGGCATTGATCGGCACCACCTTGCGGACACGCTCGCGCAGCGCATCGTCCGACAACCCGGCGCGGCGCGCCTTCCAGACAGTCACGATGCACCAGATCAGCGCGGCAAGCCCGACGCAGGACATCAGCGCCCCTATCCAGATCAGTATCTCCATCGCGGCCCCCTGAACGTCATTGGTGATCAAGCAAGCGCCTATCCCAAGCCCTGTACGAGTGCAACTGCGCGTCGTGACGCGAGTTGTATCTTGCGGCGGCCCTCGGGCAGGGTTAGGAGGACGACCAACCAGACCGGAGGATCCTATGGACGACAGCAACCCACAGTCGAGCTATCGTGTCACCGCCGATGAACTGCGCCAGTTCATCGAACGCTTCGAGCGTCTGGACGCCGAAAAGAAAGACATTGCTGACCAGCAAAAAGAGGTCATGGCCGAGGCCAAGGCCCGCGGTTATGACACCAAGGTGATGCGCAAGGTGATCGCGCTGCGCAAGCGCGACCGGGACGACATTGCCGAGGAAGAGGCCGTTCTGGAAATGTACAAGGAAGCGCTTGGGATGTAAGCGCCGAACCGGCCCGGTTGGGTCAGGTGGCAGGGGCTCAGGGGGTGATGACCTGAACGCCTGGAATGCGCTGAATCTCGTAGAGATCCTCGTCGTATAGGTCGCTCAGCCTGTCTACCAGGTCGTCTGTCCAGCCCTGCAGGTCCAGTTCTTCCTCGATCGCCTCTTCTTCTGCGAATTTGTCGAGAAATGCCGCGATGACCCGGCGTTTTTGCACTTCGGTCATGCCGGGATGCGATTCCAGATATGTATGGAACCGCTTCATTCCCGCCTCGCTCATGATGTTGGACAGCAGCAGGAATTCCCCTTCGAAGGCGGTGGTCGGGTCAAGGCCTGCCAACTCACGGACAATTTCAGCCCAGATCAGCGGGGTGTCTTCGTTGCACCACAGGGTGATCGGCATGTCGGGAAAGGCCGCGCGCACCCGGGCGATCATCTCGGACCAACGCACGGTTTCGGGTTTTTTGCCCCGCATCAGTTCGGAAAAGCTGGCAACCTGAGTCTGACGGAAAATTGCGGGCAGAAAAGTTGCAGGGTTGCGGATGGCGATGCACAGCTCAAGCTCGGCGCCGGCAAAGATGGTGTCCAGGGCAGCAAGGCGTTCTTCGGCAGCGGAATAGAGGATGCCTGCGGAGGCGGCCATCTTGGGCGTGCCGAAAAAGCCGGGATTCGACAGGATCAGACGGTCTGTGGTCGAATCGACCTCAACGGCGCGCGACAGGCTTTCACGGGCTTCGGCAAGACGCGCCCCTTGTTGGATATCCTGCAGGATATCCCGTAAAAGTTTGCGGTAGGTGGTCGGATGAGGCGCAAGCGCGCCATGCTGTGCAAGCAGGTCCCTGTTGTCATTTAGACACCGCACGAGAAGATCGTCGTCGGTGACATGAGCGCCCGCGTGAAGAACAACCTGCATACTGGTTCCGAATATAGCCATCTAACGACGGCAATATACGCCTTTCGACGGACAGTTAAACCGCTTAGCGCTTTTGGCCAAATCAGATGCCGAAAGCGTGCATTATGACTTGCAGTATTTCCACGATCTGCGTATTTCATCGCCCGACGCCCCTATAGCTCAGCTGGTAGAGCAACTGATTTGTAATCAGTAGGTCCGCGGTTCGAGTCCGTGTGGGGGCACCACTTACCTCTGTAAGTGTCCGTGCAATCAAGTGAACTCATAGCAGCGACTGCCTTGGGCCGCGTCATGTCCCGTTCGGCAGATTCGCATGGCTTCGAGTGTCACCGACGGGCTCTCGAAAGCGGGCGCGATTTCGGGGAGGGCGCTGCGCATATGCCATTTCCCCGATCGCAATTGCCCTGCATCAGATGAACAGGGTTTGGTCTCGGCAAAGGTTGCAGATGGCACCCGCTTTTCGGGTGGACCGGCGCCTTTCCTCCGCTTTGAGGCTGCGGTGGGCTGTCTGCCAGGGCCGGTCGTCATAAAAATTTTGAACGCGTTCGGTCGCCTAGTCTTCCTTGTCGCCGGTTTGAAAAGAGTGCCGGGTGATCCGTGCCTTCCTCTGCGTAAAACTTGTACAAAGATTTATAATATATGGATAAATTCAAAAGCGATGTGAATGGGGCGCAACTTGATGATCGGCGGGTCAGGGGCGCTGCTGGTCTTGCGTGTCGCGGTTTTATTTTATGCGATCACATTTTATGCGACATGAAACGCTTGTTTGCCGGCGCAATTCTTCTAAAACTACCGATGATCTCGGGAGGAGATATCGCAGGAGGCCGGTTTGGGAGCTTTGGCCTTGTGTGACGCTTACCCGTGGCTCAAAAAGTAAGACAGTGTCGGGCCCTGCAAAGGTATCCGGCGAACACTATTCCTTGGGAGGAAACATGACAGATATTATCAACCGCAGAAAGTTTCTGCGCGGAACTGCCGTCGCTGGCGCCGCGGCTCTGGCAACACCTGCAATCGCAGCCAACAACGGCACAACGCTGAAAATGCAAGCAGCGTGGGGCGGTGGTATCTTTTTGGAGAACGCTCAGTCCTTCGCGAACCGCGTCAATGAAATGTCCGGCGGTTCGTTGGTCATCGAAGTGCTTTCCGTGGACTCCGTGGTCAAGACAAGCCAGATGCAAGACGCTGTTCACCGCGGCGTTCTGGACGCGGCGCACTACGTGTCGGCCTACTGGTACGGTAAATCCAAGTCGGCATCGCTGTTCGGCACCGGCCCCTGCTTTGGTTGGTCGAGCCAGGAAATGCTGGGCTGGGTTCACGCTGGCGGCGGTCAGGAACTGTTCGATGAGCTGATGGATAACCTGCGCCTGAACATCGTGTCGTTCTTCAACTCGCCGATGCCTGCTCAGCCCCTGGGTTGGTTCCAGCAGGAAATCACCGACGCCAGCCAGATGAACGGCCTCAAGTACCGCACCGTGGGCCTTGCTGCTGACGTCCTTCTGGAAATGGGTATGTCGGTTGTTCAGCTGCCCGGCGGTGAAATCCAGCCGGCAATGAAGTCTGGCCTGATCGACGCTGCTGAATTCAACAACCCGACGTCGGACCGCGATTTCGGCATGCAGGACGTGTCCAAGCATTACCACCTGGCTTCTTACCACCAGAGCCAGGAATGCTTTGAGGTCACGTTCAACAAAGACAAGTTCAATGCATTGTCGGCCGAGCACCAGGCAATCATCCGGAATGCGTCGATGGCTGAAAACTCCGGTTTCTACTGGGGCAACACCAAGCGCTACTCGGATGACCTGATCAAACTGCAGGAAGCTGATGGTGTGAATGTCTATCGCACACCTGACTCGGTTCTGGCAGCTCAGCTGGAAGCATGGGATGTGGTCGCAAACCGTATCGCGGAAGAAGATCCGTTCTTTGCCAAGGTCATGGAATCGCAGAAGGCCTATGCCAAGGATGTGATGAACTACCTGAACCTCAACCAGCCCGACTATAAGCTGGCTTACAACCACTACTTCGGTTGATAGCACTACGCTAAATCAAGTGTCCGAGTGTCGGAATGACGCTCGGACATTTCTGTGCTTGGGTGCCTTGCACAGAGATGACAAACAGAGACGACAAACGGTCCGCTAGGGAGCATCAGCCTCATGAAATTCGTTCACGCCATTGAGGGGCTAAGCCTCTGGGTAGGTCGCGCCTTTGGATGGTGCATTCTGATACTTACGCTTTCCGTTTCGTACGAGGTGTTTGTACGTTACGTGCTGAACGCGCCGACGGTCTGGGCCTTCGACATGATGATCCAGATGTATGGCGCCCTGTTCTTGATGTGTGGTGCTTATGCGCTGGCTCAAGACACGCATGTGCGCGCAGATGTCGTGTACCGCTTGTTCCCGGTCAAGGTGCAGGCAGCCTTGGATTTCTTCTTGTATTTCGTGTTCTTCTTTCCGGGCATCCTTGCCTTGGCCTGGTTTGGATACGAGATCGCGTCCGACAGCTGGCGCTATAAAGAGGTGAGCTTCAACAGCCCCGCCAGCATCCAGATTTACTTCTTCAAATCTCTCATCCCCTTGGCGGGTTGTTTGCTCGCGATCCAAGGTCTGGCAGAAGTGGTGCGTTGCGTGATGGCGATGCGGACCGGGGTCTGGCCCGAGAGATTGGTCGATGTGAAAGAGACCGAAGACCTGCTGACCGATGCCGACCTGGAAGTGATCAGCTCCTTCCGTCCGTCTGACAAATAAACCGCCTCAAGCGCTTCTAGAGAGAAAAAAAGATGACAAATCCCGAAGTCGCCCTGGTCATGCTTGGGCTGTTTATTATCCTGGTTCTTCTAGGGTTTCCGATTGCCTTCACGCTGCTCGCTATGGGTGTTGCATTTGGATACTACGCCTACCACCAAAGTGGGTCGGTCGAGACGTTCAGCGATATTTTCAACAACAATATCTTCTACCTCCTGAACCAGAACACCTATTCGGTCATGGAAAACCCGATCCTTGTCGCAATCCCCCTGTTCTTGTTCATGGGGTATGTCGTCGAGCGGGCCAACATCATCGACAAGTTGTTCTTCTCTCTCTACATGGCGGCGCGCAACCTGCCGGGCAGTCTTGCTATCGCGGCCCTTTTGACCTGTGCTGTTTTCTCGACGGCTTCGGGGATTGTGGGTGCTGTGGTGACGCTGATGGGTCTCCTGGCCTTTCCGGCGATGGCGAACGCAAACTATAACAAGAGCTTCGCATCCGGCGTGATCTGCGCAGGTGGTACACTGGGCATCCTGATCCCGCCGTCCATCATGCTGATCGTCTATGCCGCGATTGCCGACCTTTCGCCTTTGCGGCTTTATGCGGCGGCGCTGTTCCCCGGCTTGCTGTTGGCCGGTCTCTACATCGTCTATGTCATTTTCCGTGTCTGGCTCAATCCGTCGCTGGCGCCCAAACCCACGATGGATGACCCCCCGCCGCCAAGCGAGATCTACAAGGACCTTCTGGTCAGCTTCGTTCCGCTGACGGTTCTGATCGCCCTTGTTCTGGGATCAATCCTGGGTGGTTTGGCGACCCCGGCCGAAGCGGCTGCGATGGGGGCCTTGGGTGGCATTGTGCTGGCGATACTCTATCGGTCGATGACATGGACAAAGCTCAAGGAAAGCGTGTTCCTGACGGCCAAGTCCACGGCGATGGTGTGCTGGCTGTTCGTCGGCTCTTGGACGTTCGCGTCGGTTTTCTCTTACCTTGGCGGACACGACGTTATCGCGCATTGGGTTGGCGGTATGGATCTGGAGCCGTGGCAATTCCTGGTCCTTGCCCAGATCATCATCTTCCTGCTTGGCTGGCCCCTGGAATGGTCCGAAATCCTCATCATTTTCGTGCCGATCTTCCTGCCTCTTCTCGAAGTGTTCGGAGTGAATCCGTACTTCTTTGCAATGCTGATCGCGTTGAACCTGCAAACCTCGTTCCTGACCCCACCGATGGCCATGTCGGCCTACTATCTAAAAGGGGTGCTTAAAAACAAGATCGAGCTGATGGAGATCTTCCGCGGGATCATGCCGTATCTCGGGATCGTCATCTTGACGATGGTCTTGATGTACATCTTCCCCGGAATTGCTCTTTGGTTCCCTGATTATCTGTTTGGCCCGTATATTCCATGATCAAGGACAGCTACAAACTGACCGCATCCGATGCGTTGGCCGCAATCGACTCTGGGCGCCTGAGTTCCGTTGAACTTGTGAAATCCTGTCTCACGCAGATTGAAGCAACAGACAGCACGATCAAGGCTTGGGCGTTTCTGGATGGCGATATGGCCCTCGCACAGGCGGCTGAATGCGACCGAATTCGCAAGGCGGGTCTGGCGACAGGCCCACTGCATGGTATTCCTGTGGGGTTGAAAGACATCAGCGACACCGCAGAGATGCCAACGCAGCGGGGCACGCCG
>JALQUE010000259.1 GCA_023260815.1 Roseovarius sp. | reverse complement strand
ACAGCTTGCGCATCTTCTCGATCAGGGTTGTCCGCTGCAGGCGCAGCGCCTTGGCCGCATGCGACACACAGCCTTTCTTGGCCGCCAGAGCCATTTCGATCAGTTCGATCTCGACCGACTGAAGATGACGGCGGAAATCGACCGACCCGTCTTCCGCCATGGCACGGCGCAATACGTCACTGTCGCCGGCCGGTGCTTCGGCGCGCGCGGCACTTCTGCGGACCGGATCCTCGTTCAGCAGGACGTCCCGCATATCGGCCGCAGACACTTCGGCCCCGACAAACATCACCGTCGCGCGTTCAAACACGTTGCGCAACTCGCGCACATTGCCCGGCCAGCGATAGTCCGACATCGCGCGCAGCGCCCCATTGGAAAACACCGGCTGAGGGCGCATCGCTCCGGCAGCGCGCCGCGCCATCGCCATGGCCTCAAGCAGCTCGGGGATATCCTCGTTACGCTCGGCCAGCGATGGCACCGAAATCGGCACAACAGCGATGCGATAATACAGATCTTCGCGGAACCGTCCGGTCCGAACCTGCTCCACCAATCCCTGATGAGTCGCAGTGACAAGCCGGAAATCCACCTCGATCTCGCCAGTGCCGCCAAGGCGTTGAACACGGCGCGTTTCCAGAACGCGCAGGATCTTGGCTTGCAGATCCGCCGGCATGTCACCGATCTCGTCCAGAAACAGCGTGCCGCCCCGAGCTTGTTCGATCCGCCCGATGCGTTGCTTTTCCGCGCCGGTGAAGGCGCCTTTCTCATGGCCGAACAGCTCGGCTTCCAGAAGGTCCGCAGGGATCGCGGCACAATTCACCGCCACCAGGTCCCCCTTGCGCCCCGACAGCAGATGAAGCCCGCGCGCCACCAGTTCCTTGCCGACGCCCGTCTCACCCCTCACCAGAACCGAAACATCCGACGGCGCCACGACCGCAATGGTGTCCTTCAACTGGCGCATCGGCGCCGACTGCCCGACAAGAAGGCTGTCCAGACAAAACGATGCGACCGTTTCTGCCGCTGGTTCGTTCAGGTTCCAATGCCGTGTCATCAATAATGCTCCTGGTTACTTGCACCCCACACCCTCTGTTTATCCATAGACCATTCTGTCTCAAATCTGTCCTAAGCCTAATTTAGCGCTCCAAACGGCAGCCCGCCAAAGCCTTGGTTGAAAGTCTTTATCGAAAGATACAACCTCCGCCTGTAGCCGGTCATGGCCCCTTACCGGAGCCGGTCCAACCTCGCACCGCTCGCTGTCGTCCGCCCAAGCCTCATCCCGTGGCCTTCGGGATCAATTCGCTTCGGCAGACGCCCTTCGGGCAGACGGGTCGAACCCGGCGTCTGGTCCACGTCTGCCGGGGCCAGCCGAACCAGCGGCGCCTGCGTCGAAAACCGGCGATCACGCGGGATGGTCCCGCGCCCGATCAGCGCGACACGCGCCATCGGTGTGGCCGCCTTCGGCTGTGGCGTCACGGCCGTCTGCGCTTGTCCGGCACGTGCGATCCGGTCCATATGGCTGCGCACCCGCGCCAGATAGGACGCCCCCCGGTCACGGTCCGAACTGTGATACCGACGGATCGCGGCGTCCCAGCTTCCTTCTCGCTTCTGTAGCTGCGCAAGATAGCGGGCGGCGTAATCGGTGTTGGTCGCAGGATCCAGCATCGCTTCCAGACTGTCGAATTCCTGTCCGTGCCAGCGATAGTTGATCTGCATGCAGCCCACATCGAACGACCGCATATCGCGGGCGCGCAACTCGTGCAGACGGGCCAATGCCTCGGCCTTGCTGTCGGGATAATGCCCCTGCCCCGCCACGTTGATCGCCCATGGCCAGGCGCGGTATTGCCCGTCCACGGTGCGCCCCGTCTCTGTCAGGGCAACCGCCTTGATCAGACCCGGCGGCAGACCGTGACGGGCCGCCGCTTGTGCAGCCAGATGCTCACATGATGGGGCCGCGCCGGTGTCGGTCACGCCCCACGCCTTGCCCGCCGCAACCAGCCACAGCACCGCCGCGCCGCCAAGGAGCAGCGGGCGCCACACGGCGCGCTTGTCTGCCTGCACCCTCATCGCATGTAATCGAACAAAGAGCTCCGCCCGATCGCCACAAAGCTCTGCTGCGCCGCATCGCGGGTCAGCAACTTGCGGTTCAATTCGGTCACTACGGCGGCGATATCCAGATCCTCCAGCCCCGACAACGTCTCGGCCAGCCGCACTTGGCGCCCCTCGATCGCATCGGCTTGCCGGTCAAGATTGGCGGCCATCGCCCCGATGCGCGCGCGCCCATCCGCCAGATGATCCGACGCCAGAACAACGCTATCCAGCACAGCGGTCATGCCGCCCGGTTGAGGGCTGTCCAGATCTTCCAGAAAGGCGCCGATCACCGAAAACACATCCGTCTGACCGCCTGCGCCATCGTCCAGCCCGCCAAAGAGCACCGGTCCCGGCAGCCCCGTGGCCACCAAACCACTTTCCGAACTGCGCAATTGCTGCTGGCCCTCGTCACCGTGATAGACCACGCTTGTGCCAACCAGCTCATAGGCCAAACCGCGTGTCGTCAGCCCACCAAACAACAACAGACCCGTTTCGTCGCGGGCGTTGGCCACATCGACAAGACCGCTTCGCAACCCCTGCAATTCGGACCGGATCGCATCGCGGGCAGTCAGGTTCATCGTGTCCGACGACGCCGCCACCGCCAGTTCGCGCACCCTCTGAATGATGTCGACACCGGCCTCCAGCGCGGTATCGGCCAGCGCCAACCGGCCCGCCGCACGGTCCAGATTGCCGGCATAGCGGTCCAGCCTCGCGCCTTGCTCCTGGGCCGCCGACAGGTTCAGCGCGCGGACCGGATCAACCGACGGGCGCGGATCGGACTTGCCCGCCGACACCTGCGCCTGCAACCCGGCAATCTCCGCGCCGATCGCGGAAAACCGCGCCCCGGCCTGCACATGAAACAGGGCTGTTCCGATTGTCATCGCATCTCTCCTCAGATCGCTCTCAGCAAGGTGTCAAAGATTTCACGCGCGACCGACATCACCTGCGCATTGGCCTGATAGGCCTGCTGATGGCGCATCAGGTTCGACGCCTCCTGATCCAGGTTCACACCCGAAATCCGCGCCTCGGCCAATTGCACGCTGTTCAACAAGGCATCCGTGCTGGCGATCCGGTCGCGTCCCGCCGCCACGCTTGCGCCGACGCCAGCCAGAATGCCCGCGTATTGCGCCGCATATCCGCCCTGCCCGTTGCCATCGACAGGGGCCGCAAGATCGGCCAGCCGCTCGGCGATGCGGCCATCGCCGGTCGGCGGCGCACCGGCAACCGCAGGCATTTCCGCCAGCGCCAGATCGTCCACCACACCCGGCGCGAACGTCAGATCGGCGGCATTCCCCTCCCGCAAGCTCAGCATCAGCCGGTCGCCGTCCTGCGCATTGCCACCCGGTCGCACAATCAGGCCCGGCACCATGATGTCCTCCGCGCCGCTGCCGATCTCGGTCGCGCCATCGTAAAGCCGCCACAGGTTCGCCGCCGCATCGCGCACCAGGTTCAAAGGCCCGGACGGCATCAGCGCCGCATCCGTGATCTCGACCTCGACGCCGATCCGGCCGCCATTTGCCGCCGCAGGGTCAGCCTGCCAGCCGCGCGCCACGAACAGCGCACCGCCTGCGCTGCCATCCGGGCGCGCGCCGGCCTCGTGAAGGCTGTTCATCTCCGCGCTCAGCCGCTGCGCCCAAGCATCGACCGCTGATCGCAGCGCCCCAAGCGCGCCCACCGCCTGCGACAGCCCATCCAGCGCGCCGCTTTCGCTGCGCCGTGTCTGCACGGCCAGACCGGTTTCGAACGGCGTCACGCTGATCCGGCCCGGCTGCGGCATCGACACTTCAGACGCCTCGCTACCGCGCAGCAATAGCGGCCCGCCCGGAAACCTGCCAAGCGACACCTCAACCGTGCCATCATCCGACGGGATCACATGCACCGCCACGATCCCCGACAGCTCTTCCAGCAGCGCATCGCGCCGGTCGAGGATCGGATTGGGGCTACCGCCCGCCGCACCGCGCAGCAGGTCCGTCTGCAACCGTGCAAGATCGCCCAGAATGTCATTCGCGCGGGTCACCCGCACGTCGGCCTCGTCGCGCGCGCCGCCTGCCAACTCGTCCAGAGCCACCGCCAGATCTCGCACACCTGCCGCCAGTCCGCGCCCGGCCTCCAGCACGACCGACCGAAGCCCGGCATCGTCAGGGGCCGCGCCCACCGTTCCGAACGCTTCGAAAAACCCCGACAGCGCAGGGCCAATGCCGCCACCCTCGGGCATCAGCCGCTGTTCGACGGCCTCCAGATAGGGCTGTGCGGCCTGTGCCGCCTGTGCGCCCGCCGTCGCATCGCGCATCCGTGCCGCAACCAGCCCATCAAAGGCCCGCCGGATGTCCGTCACCCGCACACCCGACGTATCCTGCCCACGATAAAACGGGCTGGACTGCGCGCCCGTCAATTCGCCAGTGACGGTCACGCGGCGGTGATAGCCCTCGGTATCGGCATTGGCGATGTTGTCGCCGGTGACTTCCAGCGCCGCGCGCATGGCCAGCAGGCCACTTGCGCCGATGTCGAGAATATTGGACATCCCTTACCTCTCCAACCCGGCGGCTGCGGCGAATTGATCATAAAGCGCGCGCGCAATCCCCAGATTCGAGCGGCCCGCCCCCACCTCGGTCACCTTCTGGTCCAGCATCGCGCGCATGTGATCCTGGCCCGACGACCCCAGCAGGTCTTCTCCAAGCGTGCTTTTGCGTGCCGATTGCATCATTTGCTGCATGAACAACGCCTCGAACCCTTCCGCCGCTTGCTGCAGGCGCTCGGCCTGACTGGCCTGCGACCTTGTGATGTCAACGGCGGGATCGCGCGAAAGTGAAGGGATCTCCATGACGCACCCGCCTCAGATCACGATCAGATCGGCGCGCAGCGCATTGGCACGGTGCAACGCCTCGAGGATGGCCACCAGATCGGCGGGACTTGCGCCGACGGCATTGATCGCATCCACCAGCGACGATAGCGACACGCCGGGATTGAACAGGAACGTGCTGGCCGGTTCCTGATCTATCGCGATCTGGCTGTCGGGCGTCAGCACAGGCTCACCCGGCGCGACGATGATGCCATTGTCGCCATTGACGACCGTCGCACCCTGATTGACGTTGATATCCTCGTTGACCCTGACCACAAGCGACCCGTGCGAGACCGCCGACGGGGTCACACGCACATTGCCGTTGATCACGATCGTCCCCGTGCGGGCATTCACGATCACCTGCGCAGGCGGGGCCGCGGGTTCCACCTCGACGGATTCCAGCACGCTCATGAAGGCCACGCGCTCGGCGGGGTTGGCCGGCGCGCGCACCCTCACCGACGTGCCGTCAAGCGCCAGCGCCACACCGTCACCGAACAGCTCGTTCACCGCCTCGGCAACCGCCGCCGCCGTCGAGAAATCAGACCGATCAAGGTTCAGCACAAGGTATTCACTATCCAGAAACGCGGTTTCCACCGCGCGCTCCACCGTGGCACCGCCCGGAACGCGCCCGACGGTGGGAATATTCACGACGATGGACGATCCGTCCCCCGCCTGCACGCCAAGGCCACCCACGATCAGATTGCCCTGCGCAATCGCATAAATCTCGCCATCCGCGCCCATCAATGGGGTCATCAGCAGCGTGCCGCCCTGCAGCGACTTGGCTTTGCCCACGGTTGAAACGGTCACATCGATGGTCTGCCCCGGTTTGATGAAGGGCGGCAGCTCGGCGGTGACCACCACCGCCGCGGCGTTCTTCGCGTCCAGACTGCGGATCTCGGTCTCCAGCCCCAGCCGCGAGATGATCGACTGCATGGATTGCCGCGTCAGTTCGGAATTGCCGTCCCCCGATCCCGACAGGCCCATGACAATGCCATAGCCCACCAGCGGGTTCGATCGCACCCCCGCGACCGACGCCATATCCTTGACCCGGTCCGCGAAAGCCGCCTGCGACACCCCGGCCAGGGCCAGCACAACCGCAAGGGCACGTATCAGCACAGCCCGCCCCATCAGAACGGCGAAATCGTGTTCATGCCGCGCCGCAGCCAGCCCTGCTTGCTTGCATCCGCGATATCTCCGGCGCCGATATAGGTGATCTCGGCATCCGCGATCCGGTCCGATGGCACGACATTATCCGCCGAGATGTCCTCGGGCCGCAGATAGCCGCTGATCCGCACATATTCATCGCCATTGTTCAACGT
>JALQUE010000240.1 GCA_023260815.1 Roseovarius sp. | reverse complement strand
CCGATGTGAATCGCCTCAAACGTCAGCGCGACGCGCTTGGCGCCGTCAACCTGCGCGCCGAGGAAGATGCCCGCGAGGTGCAGGACGAACACGACACGCTCGTCTCCGAAAAAGAGGATCTCGAACAGGCGATCCGCGAATTGCGCAATGGTATCGCCGGTCTCAACCGCGAAGGGCGCGAACGCCTGCTGACCGCGTTCGAACAGGTCAACTCCAACTTTTCCATGCTGTTCACCCATCTCTTCGGTGGCGGAGAGGCGAATCTGGTGATGGTCGAAAGCGATGACCCGCTGGATGCCGGCCTTGAAATCATGTGCCAGCCTCCGGGCAAGAAACTGGCCACCCTCTCGCTTCTGTCGGGGGGCGAACAGACCCTCACGGCGCTGGCGCTGATCTTCGCGGTGTTCCTTGCAAACCCCGCCCCGATCTGCGTGCTGGACGAGGTCGACGCCCCGCTTGACGATGCCAATGTCGGCCGGTTCTGCGATCTGCTGGATGAAATGTGCCGCCGCACCGAAACCCGCTTTCTCATCATCACCCACCACGCCGTCACCATGAGCCGCATGGACCGCCTCTTTGGCGTGACGATGGCCGAACAGGGCGTCAGCCAGCTTGTCTCGGTCGATCTCAAGAAGGCCGAGGCGATGGTCGCCTGACCGCAAGAACAGCCGCCGGCCATCTGCAAAATTTACCTTTCCTTCACCTTGGTGGCGTCCACTGCAGGGGCTGCAATCCGTTGCAGTGGAAGGAGGTGATAGATCTGAAAGAAACCACTTTCCGCAAATGGATGGTGTGGCTTGCAGCAGGCTCGCTGCTGGTCGCGATCATCCGCCTTTGGACAGGGTAAACCACCCTTGAAAAAGGAAAGGCCCTGCAGAGTTACCGCTCTGCAGGGCCACGTTTTCGGTGATGATCCGAAAGTCTTTCCGCATGACCAGTATCATGCGCAAACCTTGCCAAAAAGTAAACCCTCCTGCGCGTTCGTGGTTAACCCGCCCATCTTGATCGAAACGGATGCATTAAGCCTTCCTTCACCCGCCTGTGGTCCCCCTAATGAGGCTGCGAGCCTTCGCAGTGGAAGCAGGTGAATGCCATCAGCGAACATCACTTCAGGAAATGGATGGTTCTGATCGCGGCGGCAACGCTGCTGGCCGCGATCATCCGCCTTTGGATAGGGTGAACCGCCCTTGAAAAGGAAAGGCCCTGCAGAGCAGCAACTCTGCAGGGCCACGTTTTCGGTGAATACCGCGAAAACACTTCAGGTGATGCCATCATCATGTGAAAACCTTGCCAAAAAGTAAACCCTCCCGCGCGCCCGTGGTTAACCCCATCCTGCTGTCTTTCCCGCGCCACAGATGCCGTGCCTCCGATCCGGCCAATCTCGACAAGAGCGCCCTCTCGGGCTAGCACCATGGCACCCACCCCGGAGACCTCGCCCCGATGACCCTGTTGATCCGCCTTGTTGCCCTACTGGCCCTGCCGCTGCTTGCCGCCTGTGCGGCGCATCCCAACGGCCCGCCCCCCGGCACCCCGCAGGACAAGGCCCGGCTGGAACAGGCCATTCTTGCGCTTGGTCCCGGCATCGATCCCGCCGAAGCCAGCCGCGCTGCGCGCATTGCCTATGACCACACCCATCAGCTTGCGCGCGAGTATGAGATCACCGACCCGGCGATCATTCATAACACCAAGGTCAACATGGGTCTCAAGCCGCGCGGGCTGTGCTGGCACTGGGCCAAGGATATCGAGGACCGGCTGAACCGCGAAAATTTCGCCACGCTCCAATTGCACCGCGCCATTGCCAATGCCGATAATGTCCGGCTCGAACATTCCACCGCCATCATCAGCCGCCGGGGCGACAACATGTATGACGGCATCGTTCTGGATCCGTGGCGCAAGGGCGGCGTGCTGTTCTGGGCGCGCTTGCCCGACGACACCCGCTACGAGTGGTATCCCCGCGCCGAGGTTCTGGCCGCCAAGCTGGGTCACGACCGCGCGCAGGCCCTTCTGGCCACGATCGGCGAAACCATCGACACGCCGTCTGCCGTCCCCCCGGCCAACTGACCGCCGCGGCCTAGAGCCGGTTCAGCAAGTCCTGCGTGGGCCATGCATCGGCGGGCAGGCCCAGTTCCTTCTGGACATCCTGCACCGCGGCGCGCGTTCCCGCGCCAAGGATTCCGTCGATCCCGCCCACATCATAGCCGCGCGCCGCCAGCTTGCGCTGCAAGTCCTTCATCGCCGCGCCCGACAGCCCCGGTGCCGGGTTGCCCGCGTCGAAGACCGGCGCGCCCTCCAGCCGGTTGGCGAAATAGGCGGCGGTCATCACATAGACAAAGCTCTGGTTCCATTCGAAATAGACGCGGAAATTCGGATAGGCCAGAAAGGCCGGCCCGCCGCGCCCCTGCGGCAGCAGCAGGCTCGTCTGCAGGCCCCCAGCAATCTCTCCATGCCTCGGGCGCACACCCATCGCGGCCCAATCGGCGCCCGGCTTTTGCGTGCGTAGCCCGCTCTGCGACCAATCCAGATCGCCCGGCACCGTCACCTCCTGCAACCACGGCTCATGCGCGCGCCAGCCCAGCCCGCTCAGCATCCGTGCGCCCGACAACAGCGCATCCTCGGGCGATGTGGTCAGGCTCACATGCCCATCCCCATCGCCATCCGAGCCATGCTCGATAATGTCGCGCGGCAGCATCTGCACCATGCCGATCTCACCGGCCCAGGCCCCCTTGGTGGTCGCCGGGTCCAGATCGCCGTTTTCATACAGCTCCAGCGCTGCAAAGACCTGCGGCCGGAACAGATCGGGCCTCCGGCAATCATGCGCCAGCGTCACCAGCGCGTTGACCGTGTTGTAATCGCCCTGAAACGCGCCGTAATCCGTCTCGAATGCCCAGAAGGCCAGCAAAACACCCCGGTCGATCCCGTAATCGCGCTCGATCCGGTCGAAGATCGCATCGTGCCGCTGCGCCATGTCGCGGCCCTTGGTCATGCGGTTCTGACTGATCAGACGGCGGGCGAAATCGGTGAACGGCATCTGGAACACCCCCTGCCTGCGATCCGCCTGAAGAACCGCAGGATCCTGCCGGACCCCGGCAAAGAACCTCTCGACCGTGGCGGGCGCATGGCCGCGCGCCACGGCCTCTTGCTGCATCGCTGCGACGAAATCGGCAAAGCCGCCACCGCAGTCCTGCGCGTTCAACGGCGCGGCACTCAGGGCCAGAGCAGAGATCAGGGGCAAAAGACGCATGACAGGACTTTCCTTGAACCGAACACGGCCGACCCTAAGCCATCGGGACACGCCGTCAAACACTCCCAAGCATCACAAATGCGACAGACCGCTCAGCCCGTCACCACGGCGATCGCCACAACCAGCGCCAGCGCCGCCGCCCATGTCCGCCACAACGCGGCACAGGCCGCGTCTATCTTCTGCGCTCCGATCGTCTTCTCACCAAAGCCATGCACGTAATCGAAATGCTGCAACCGCCCGTCATAGGATCGCGGCCCCGACAGCGCCACGTTCAGCGCGCGCGCCATCGCCGCCTCGGGCCAGCCCGCATTGGGCGAACGGTGCTTGCGCGCATCCGCTGCAATCGCCCGCCACTGCGCCCGCGCCCCTGACAGCCCGCCCGCCAGCCCGCCGGCCAGCCCACCATGCGTCCCCGCGATCAGCGCCGTGGTCAGCCGCGCGGGGATCACGTTCAGCACATCGTCCAGCCGCGCCGCCGCCCAGCCGAACGCCTCGTGGCGCGGCGTGCGGTAGCCGATCATCGAATCGGCGGTGTTGGTGATCTTGTACAGCAGCAGCCCCGGCAGCCCCGCCACCAGGAACCAGAAGGCCGGCGCAATCACCCCGTCGCTCAGGTTTTCGGCCGCCGATTCAATCGCCGCGCGGGCCACGTCGCTCTCTTGCATGTCGGCGGTGTCGCGGCCCACGATCATCGCCACCGCGCGCTTGCCCTCGCCCAACGACAGGCGCAGCGCATCCGCCACCGCGCGCACATGATCCACCAGTGATCTCTGCGCCAGCAGCACCGCTGCCACCAGCACCTCCACCGGCCAACCCGCCAGCCCCAACACCCAACCCAGAAGCATGGCGCCGCCCGCCATCGCCGCCATCGCCGCGATGCCCTTTGCGCGCCGCGCGGCCCCGCCGTTCAGCCGCGCATCCAGCCAGCCCACCACGCGCCCCATCAGAACCGCAGGATGCGGCGCCCTGTCCCACAGCCAGCGTGGCTCGCCCAGCAGCGCATCCAGCACCATCGCTATCGCCAGCACCCATGCCATGCTCATAGCGCCGCCTCCACTTCGGCCCATTGTCCCGGTCCGGGCAGGCCAAGGCGCAGCCAGCTTGCCGAATAGGGAAACACCCGGCTCCAGATGTGGTGCCGCGCCAGCCGCTCCTGCCATGCGGCGGCATCGCCCACATCATACAGCCGAAACAGTGAACACCCGCCCACAAGCCCCGCCCCGGCCCGGATCATCAGCGCATCCAGATGCGCCGCATCCTCGTCCAGCCGCGCGCGCGTGTCCTGCGTCCAAGCCCTGTCGCACAGCGCCGCCCGCCCGATCCTCAGCGCCGGGCCAGACACCGGCCACGGGCCAAGAAACGCCTCCAGCCGGGCGATCATCCCCGGATCGCCAATCGCAAATCCCAGCCTCAGACCGGCCAGCCCCCAGAACTTGCCAAAGCTTTTCAGCACGACGACACCGGGCCGCGCCGCATGACCGATCAGCGACCGGTCAGGGCGGATATCGGCAAAGCTTTCATCCACCACCATCAGCCCCGCATCCAGGCTTTCCTCGCCATGCCAAAGCCCGGTGGGATTGTTGGGATGCACGATCACCCGGGCCTGTGCGCCCGTCTCGGCCTCCGTGATCACCTGCCAGCCATGCGCGGCAAAGGCGGCGGCATGTTCGTTATAGGTCGGCCCCGGAATATGCACGCGCCCCGCAGCCATTAGCCCCGGCAGCCGTGCAATCAGCGCCGAGGCACCGGGTGCCGCCAGCACGGCCGCGCCCTCGGGCACATCCCAGAACGCCCGTGCCGCCTCGATCAACGCGTCTTGCGCGCCATGGTCTGGCAGGGCGGTCCAGGCGTCTTTTGGCAGATCGGGCAACGGATAGGGCACCGGGTTGATCCCGGTCGACAGATCGACCCATGCCGCGCGCGTGCCGCCGTGGCGTGCCACGGCCGCGTCCAGACCTCCGCCATGATCGCGCGGCGCCGTCACGCCTGTCAGTCCCCGGTGTGCGGCAGCGGCGGGTGGCGGGTCACGAAATGGCCCTTCACCCCTTGGGGCCACTGCTTGAACGGCACCTGTCCCGTGCCGCTCTGGGCGTGCAATTCCGCATAGTCGACAATCGCCGCCGCGGCCTCGTCATCGGGGGTGAAGCGGCCCAGCGTATAGGCCAGCTTGCCCTCGGCCTGAATGGCCACGTTGCAGCCATGCCCGCAGCCCATCAGGCACGACACCCGCCGCGTGCGCACATCGCGCCCTTCGGCATGGCGCTCGACCAGGTCGGCCAGATCCTCGCCATGACTGCGGGACTGAGTCGCCTCGTCCCAGTCGTCGCGCTTGCAGGTGTCGCAGATCGTGATCCAGGTGGTCATGGCATGCCTTTCTTGCGGTTCGGTGCCTTTCAAACCCGGATTCGGGCCTCGTGACAAGCGGGGTTTGTCCTGTTCCGCGATCCTCTGCGCCCGCGTTAACGATTTGTTAACGCTTTGGGCAAGACAAGGGGGTCACAGCGCCGCACAAATAGGCCGGGCAGGGGGAAGAATGAATGTTCTGATCGTCGAAAGCGATCCGTCGCTTGGGGCGTTGTGGCAGCGCCATCTGCAGCGACAAGGCATGGGCGTGCGCGTCGAAACCAGCCAGTCGGGGGCGGCATCGGCGCTCAATGCGCGGCGCTTCGATGTGATCATCCTCGACGTCGTGCTCGAACAGGGCAGCGCCCTGGCCGTCTCGGACCTTGCCAGCTACCGCCATCCCGACACGCGGGTGATCTTCGTGACCAACAGCGCGTTTTTCTCGGATGGCTCGATCTTCGCGATCAGCCAGAACGCCTGCGCCTTCCTGCAATCCGACACCCCGCCCGAGGATCTGACCGCCATGGTCGAACATTACGGTCGCCTCACCTGAAGCGCACCGGCCCAGCCCGGCCCGGCCCACGCGCCGCCTCAGCCCGCTTTCGTCACGATCTCCGACCGGCGCTCCAGCGTGCGATGCACCGGGCAGCGATCCGCGATTTCCAGCAGCCTCTCGCGCTGTGCGTCCTCCAGATCGCCCTCGATCCGCACCACCCTCGTGAAGCGGTCCGCCTTGGCCTCGCTGCGCGCATTCGCGTCCTGCGCATGGACCTTGTCGTGGCTCACATCGACGCTCACCCGCGTCACGGGCCAGCCCTTGCGCCGTGCATACATCCGGATCGTCATCGACGTGCAAGCGCCAAGCCCCGCCGCCAGAAACCCATAGGGCGACATGCCCCTGTCGGTGCCGCCATAGGCTTCGGGCTCGTCGGCCTGCACATGGTGATGCGGGCCGGACTGGATATCCTGCAGGAACCCGCCGGGATCGGCCTCGGTCACACGCACGATCCCTTCGGGGGCGCCGGGCGGCGGGGCAGGGGCCTTCAGCTCCAGATAGCGCGCGGCCCATGCGGCGATGACACCGGCGGCATATTCCGCATCCCCCGCATCCGAGATCAGGTGATCGGCATCGTCCAGCGTGACAAAGCTTTTGGGATGCTTGGCCGCCATGAAGATCTCGGCGGCATTATCGATGCCCACCACTGCATCCCTTGGTGCGTGCAGCACCAGAAGCGCGCGGTGCAGATGGGCGATCTTGTTGGTCAGGCTCTGGGCCTTGACGCTCTCGACGAAATCGCGCCCGATCGTCACCTTGCGTCCGCCCAGATCCACCTCGGCGCGGCCGTCGCTGTCGATCCGCTCCAGTGCATCGTGGAAATTATGCATCACATGGCCCGGATCATAGGGCGCGCCGATGGTCACCACCGCCTTGACGCTATCGATCCGCCGTGCCGCGGCCAGAACCGCCGCTCCGCCAAGCGAATGCCCGATCAGCAGCCCCGGCGCCATGCCGCGCGCCTCCAACGCCTCGGCGGCCCGCTCCAGATCGGTGATGTTCGAGGTGAAGGAGGTGTTTGCGAATTCCCCCTCCGAATGGCCCAGCCCGGTGAAATCGAAGCGCAACACCGCAATGCCCGCCCCGGCCAGCCGCGCCGCGATCCGGCGCGCGGCGGGGATATCCTTGGAACAGGTGAAGCAATGCGCCAGCAGGGCGGTCGCAAGATGCGGCCCCTCTGGCAGATCAAGCCGCGCGGCAAGGGCCTCTCCGGAATGGCCGGTGAAGGTGAAACGCTCGGTTGGCATGGCGCGTCCTTTCGTGATGAGTCCCGATCAACCTAGGCGCGGCACCCGATCCGTGCCAGCCATGTGACGGCCCCGTCACGCAGTGGTGAACGTCGAATTCTTCAAGAATTGTGTGCATCTTCCTCGGATCGGCTCAGGGTTTCTTAACGCGCAGACGTGATCCTGCAGGCGCCATCACCAAGGGAACCCCCATGCACCTGCGCCTGAACAGCCGCACCGATGTCCGGGTCTTCACGATCCTGACTGTGCTTGGCGTCGTGCTGGGCACGGCGCTGCTGCACGGGCTGATCCTGCCGCGCGCCCTGCTGGTGCAGACCCTGCCCGCCGCCGCCGCGATTGCCGCCATGCTCGCCGCGCCGCTGGCCTATGGGCTGGGCCTGCGGATGCATCAGACGCAACGCCTGGCCCAGCGTTTGTCGCAGGCCGTGGCCATCGATCCGCTCACCGGGGCGCAGACCCGCGCCGGCTTCATGGCGCGCGCCTCTGGCTTGCCGCGCGGGCGCATGACGCTGATCATGGTGGATATCGACCATTTCAAATCGGTGAATGACCGGTTCGGGCATCCGGTGGGGGACGCGGTGCTGCACCATGTCGCCGCGCGGCTGATGGACAATTGCCGCGCTGGCGATCTGGTGGCGCGCTTCGGCGGCGAAGAATTCGTGATCCTGCTGCCGCGCACCCCTCAGGATCGCGGCGCGCTGGCCGCCGAACGGCTGTGCGCCATCTTGCGCCAGTCACCTCTGGTGGCCGGGGCACAGAAGGTGTCGGTCACCGCCAGTTTCGGGGTGGCGGGCCTTGCCGATCCTGCGCGGATCGACGCGGCGATCAAGGCCGCCGACACCGCCCTTTACCGGGCCAAGGCCGACGGGCGCGACCGCGTGGCCCTGGCCTGCACGCCTGAGCC
>JALQUE010000217.1 GCA_023260815.1 Roseovarius sp. | reverse complement strand
GCGATGGCGTCGATCATCTCCTGATCATACTTCTGGGAGATTTCCATGAATACCCGCTCGCCAGCGGCGAAGTGGAACCGTTCCTGCAGGGCATCGATCCAGACCGCCTGGTCGGCTTCACTGCGCAACCAGCTGGTGGCGCAGTCGGGCGTGGGCACGATTGCGGCGGGTGTCGCCAAGGCGAAGGCCGATGTGATCCTGATTTCGGGACATAATGGCGGCACCGGCGCAAGCCCTGCGACGTCGATCAAATATGCCGGTCTGCCCTGGGAGATGGGGATTACCGAGGCGCATCAGGTTCTGAGCATGAACAAGCTGCGCGACCGGATCACCCTGCGGACCGATGGCGGCTTGCGGACCGGCCGGGATATCGTGATGGCGGCGATGATGGGGGCCGAGGAATACGGCATCGGCACCGCCGCCTTGATCGCGATGGGCTGTATCATGGTGCGTCAATGCCAGTCGAACACCTGCCCTGTCGGTGTCTGTACGCAGGACGAAGACTTGCGCGCCAAGTTCACCGGCAATGCCGACAAGGTGGTGAACCTGATCACCTTCTATGCGCAGGAGGTGCGCGAGTTGCTGGCAAGCATCGGGGCACGGTCGATGGATGAGGTGATTGGCCGGGCCGATCTGCTGACGCAGGTCAGCCGGGGGTCGGCGCATCTGGATGATCTGGATCTGAACCCGATGCTGATCACCGTCGATGGCGCCAAGGACATCACCTATGACCGCACCAAGCCGCGCAACCCGGTGCCCGATACGCTGGACGCGGAAATCGTGCGCGATGCGGCGCGGTTCCTGAACGATGGCGAGAAGATGCAGTTGCATTACGCGGTGCAGAACACGCACCGGACGGTCGGCACCCGCGTCTCAAGCCATATCGTGCGCAATTTCGGGATGCGCAACAGCCTGCAGCCCGATCACCTGACCGTCAAGCTGACGGGCAGCGCGGGCCAGAGCCTTGGGGCGTTCGCCGCGCCGGGCCTGAAGCTGGAAGTGTCGGGCGATGCCAATGACTATGTGGGCAAGGGCCTGTCGGGCGGCACGATCGTGGTGCGCCCGCCGATGGCCAGCCCGCTGGTTGCGGCTGACAACACGATCATCGGCAATACCGTGCTTTATGGGGCGACGAACGGCTATCTGTTTGCCGCCGGTCGCGCCGGGGAACGGTTTGCGGTGCGCAACTCGGGCGCGAAAGTGGTGGTCGAGGGCTGTGGCAGCAACGGGTGTGAATACATGACCGGGGGTGTCGCGGTGATCCTTGGGCCGATTGGCGCCAACTTTGGTGCGGGCATGACCGGGGGCATGGCGTATCTGTATGATCCCGAGGGTCTGGCCGATACGCTGATCAACCGGGAAACGGTTGTCACCTGCCCGGTGAGCACGGATCACTGGATGGCGGAACTGGAAGCCCTGGTGCGCCGCCATGCCGAGGAGACGGGCAGCCGCAAGGCCAAGGATATCCTGCAATATTGGGATGTCGAAAAGGCCAAGTTCCTGCAGGTCTGCCCGACCGAGATGCTCAACAAGCTGGAGCATCCGCTGGGGATCGAGGACACCGCCGTTCCGGCGGAGTGATCCGGGTTTGTGATTGGTGAAAAGGCCCCCTTGATCGGGGGCCTTTTTGTTTGGTCGGCTTAAGGTGTGGCTAAGGTCTCAGTGGGGCTGACTTGCGCATCGGAGGTGGGCTTTGCGGGACGGAGCTGACACTCGCCGAAAGTCCGTGTTCAGGGGCAGGGCTTGGCCGTGCCATGACCTCGGCTAGGCGAAAGTCTAAAAAACTCGAAGGCGCTGGCGTCATTGCACTATTACGATGTAGATTTTCAAAATGATCAAACCGCCAGGGAAAAATAAATCGCAAGAAGGTTTCCGAGCCTTGTTCGAATCCTTTGCGCAATTGACGCCGCCTACGGCCTTCCTTTCAAGGCTTTATCAAACGACATTTCCGAGCAACTCGGACATAGAAAGACAAGAATGGGAAGTTCAAGTATCTACTACTTTGAATTCTATGCTCGAAGGTAGCGTGAACATATTTGGTCGGATTGATTTTAATGAAAAGGGATACTCTTGGGGGCGTTCGCAGAATGTATCTTCCTTGACCGACCATGGTGTAGGGCAACTCGCCGTCAATCTGTTAGCTCCTATAAACGAGGATTACATCGTTGATGTGCAGGCAGACGATGGAGATGCACGAGTTACGCAAAAATCTGGAATGAATTTTTCTATCGAAATCTACAATGACGGAAAGGCAATTGATTCTGGTTTTGTTTTTATCGTACGCTCTCTTCATAATGGAGCCGAATGTAGCGGCTCATGACGGAGCCGAATGTAGCGGCAAGCTTTTGACAGCAGACATTCACTGACCCTGATCAGCGGCAAGTGTAGACTCCAAGCGGTCATTGCACTCTGAGCCAGCAGCGATGATTTACACCGTTTACGCCAAAGGCCCCCGATTAAAGGGGGCCATTTTGGTGGGGCGGCTTTGTCCTGTGGCAAAGAGGGTGCGTCTCGGC
>JALQUE010000198.1 GCA_023260815.1 Roseovarius sp. | reverse complement strand
AATCATAGCCGATCCCGCCCCCCTGCTGCATGGTCAGCGCGGCTTCCTTCAGCATCTCGAAGATCCCGCCCATGTCGTCCGGGATCGTGCCCATCACGAAACAGTTGAACAGCGTGACGCTGCGCCCGGTGCCCGCCCCTGCGGTGATCCGCCCCGCGGGCAGGTATTTGAAATCCTCCAGCGCCGCATAGAACCGCTCTTCCCACGTTTTGGGATCATCCTCGACCGCCGCCAGCGCCCGCGCGATTCGGCGCCACGTATCCTCGACACTCTGGTCGATGGGCGTGCCATCGGCCTCTTTCAGACGATACTTCATGTCCCAGATGGACTGGGCAATGGGGGCGGTGAAACGGGACATGGCGCGACTCCTCGGCAGCTGGGAAGACACACAATAGCTTGAAGCCCACCGCATTTCCACTACCCTATGTGGCCTGTTACGGGGGAATCGCACCGCATGGCCAAACTGCACCTCATCAAGCTCAGTGTCGGCTCCGACAGCGTCGAAAGCCTGATGCGCTGGCAGGCGTCGGCCCCGGCGCGCGGTCCCGACGGTCAGCCGCGTCACGTCACCCGCATGTGGCCCAAACGCGCCGACGAGGTGCTGGACGGCGGCTCGATCTACTGGGTGGTTCAAGGCCTCGTGCAATGCCGCCAGCGCATCCTGCGCTTCGACGAGGTGATCGGCTCCGACGGCATCCGCCGCTGCGGCTTTGTCCTCGATCCCGAAATCATCCGCACCACCACCGCGCCCAAGCGCCCGTTTCAGGGCTGGCGCTACCTGCAGCCCGCCGATGCCCCCGCCGATCTGGCCGCCCATCGCCAGAACGAAGACAGCCTCCCCCCTGAGCTTTCGGCGGCCTTGGCCGATATCGGCGTGATCTGACGCGCGCCTCACGCGCTTTTGATCCCCCACCGGTATTTCAGGCTAAATCCTTCAGAAAACCGGCATTTTTCAGCCCATCACGCCGCGTCAATGGGCAAGAACATGCTGCGTCCGGCCCGCATGGTTGATCCTGCGTCCTCATGGACCCACCTCTGCCTCACCCTCAGAAAGGGATGCCCTGTTGTGGGGTATGATCGGGCCTTCCCAGCCCGGAAAATTTTAACACGGTCCACCCGCAGAACGCGCGGAAAGGGACAACACAAGCAAGAGGTTTGAGCCATGTTGAAACAAGGTTCCATGATTGTGGCCGCGATGGCCCTCGCCGCAGGTCCGGCTTTTGCCGGCTCCGCGACCCCCCCAGAACCCGATCCCGTGATCGCCGCGCCGGTTCCGGCGCCCGCCCCCTCCAGCCCCAATTGGACCGGGCCGTATCTGGGCGGACAGATCGGCTGGGGCAATGTCGACACCAACGTTCCCGGTGTCAGCGGCGATGATGTGATCGGCGGTCTGGTCGCCGGGTATGATTACGATTTCGGCCAGTGGGTCGTCGGTGGCGGTCTGGATTACGACTGGGCCGATATCGGCCTCGGCGCAGGCAACCCGACCCTGGAAAACGTTCTGCGCGTGAAGGCCCGCGCCGGCTACAAGATCGGTAATGGCCTGCTCTATGGCACCGGTGGCTGGGCACAGGCCGACACCAGCACGCTTGGCGATGACGACGGGTATTTCATCGGTGCGGGCTACGAACACATGGTGATGCAGAACGTCTCGCTCGGTGGCGAGGTGCTGTATCACGAGTTCGACAATTTCGGTCCGACCACCACCGACATCGAAGCGACCACCGTTCAGGTACGCGGCACGTTCCGCTTCTGATCCGGGCCACCAAAGCTCGGATGGTCCCTCCCTCCGGACCCACGCGGGCGCGCCCTCACGGGTGCGCCCGTTTCCTGTGCTGAGGTCGTGTGCTGAGGTCGCGTCAAATCTCGGCAGTTACGTACGGAATGGACACAACTTTGCCGATCACATCCCGGTCTGGTACCAAACCCGCGTCGGTTTGGTACGGGTCGTACGCATCCGCTCAGTCCAGCGACAGGCTTTTCAGCAGTTCCGCCAATGCGCTGCGGTCGGTGTCGCTCAACGGCACGCGCCGCGCCCGAAACAGCGTCGCCTGACTGCGCAAGATCAGCCCATCTTCCAATATTTTCAAATGGTTGGCGCGCAACGTGTCCCCGGTCGAGGTGATATCGGCGATCGCCTCGGCGGTTTCGTTCTTCACCGTGCCTTCGGTCGCGCCCTGACTGTCCACAAGCTGGTAATCCGCAACCCCGTTTTCGCGCAGAAACTCCCGCACAAGCCGGTGATACTTTGTGGCAATTCTCAAACGAAATCCGTGGGTTGCACGGAATGCTGACGCCACTGCATCCAGATCGTCCAGCGTGTTGACATCCACCCATGCGCCCGGCACCGCCAGCACCAGATCGGCATGTCCGAACCCCAATTCCGCGATTTCCTCGACCCGATTGTCCCACTGGCCCAGTTTTTCGCGCACCAGATCGGTGCCCGTCACCCCCAGATGGATGCGGCCTGCGGCCAACTCCCGTGGAATTTCCCCGGCAGACAGCAAGATAAGATCAACATTATCAATGCCTTGGACATATCCCGCATATTCGCGATCCGATCCCGCCCGGCCCAGTTCGATGCCGCGCTTGCCGAACCATTCAAAGGTTTTTTCCATCAGCCGCCCCTTGGACGGCACCCCCAGCTTGAGGCTCATGACAGCCCCCCCAGATCCACCACCAACCCCGGCCGCACCACCCCGCCCACCGCCGGGATCTCTCGTCCGCGACCCAGTTGCCGGGTCAGCGCGTCATAGCGTCCGCCCGATGCGACAGGCGGCAGGTCAGGCCGTTTTTCTGCATAGAAACCAAAGACAAAGCCGTCATAGTATTCCATGTTGGTGCGTCCGTAACTGGCCTCGAAATCCAGTGCGGTGATGTCTATGCCGTGCCCCGCCATGGCCTCAAGCCGCCGCGCCAGACGGTCCACGGCGGGCTGGATCGCCGCCATGTCCACCGCGATATCCCGCAGTCTTTCCAAGGCGTTATCGGACGTTTCTCGCACGTCCAATATGGCATCGATCAACGCCACCTCGTTTTCCGAGATCGGCGCGACGTGAGCATCCTCTTTCAAAGCATTGATTCTGTTAATTATTTCGACCTCACCCCGCAGCCCGATCATCGGTCCCGCACCGGCCATCGGGTCCGCCTTGGCCAGCAGCGCCGCCCGGCTTTCCGGCACGGGCACCCGCCCCGAGTAGCGATCCATCAACGCCCGAAACCGTCTCGGCCTCCAGATATGCCGCAACAGCGCCTTCTTGCGCGCCTCAGTGGTCCGCAACCCGCCGACCGCCGCCATCAGCAGGCCAATATCCCCCGTCGCCGCGCGCAACCCCAAGTTCTCCAACGCCTTGAAAATAAGGCAGAAAACACGGGCGTCCGCCGCCTCGGGGGCATTGCGGTCAAACAGTTCGAAGCCGACCTGCATGTATTCATTGGCCCGGTCGGGATCGTCCTCCTGCCGGCGAAAAACCTCGCCGGAATAGGTATAACAAGCCGGCTCCGCACCATGCTCCATATGCATCTGCACCACAGGAACCGTGAAATCCGGCCTCAGCATCTGCTCGCCGCGCAGCGCATCCGACGTCACATAGGCCCGCGCGCGCATGTCCTCACCATAAAGGTCCAGCAGCAGCTCGGCGGGTTGCAACACTGTCGTTTCCACCGGCTGCGCACCCTCGGCCTCGAACAGCGCGCGCAGCCGCGCCGCCTCGGCCCGGATCGCGGCACGGTCGGTCATTGCCGCTGCCCATCCAGAATTTCGCGCACCTTTTCAACAAGTTGCCCGCGCGGAACCTCGAACTGGCTGGGCCGTTCCTTCCACTCTTCCAAGGTGGCATTCTCGGCCATCTTCGCTCCAAGGATCAAATCCTTGATCTGGATGACGCCGCGCTCTTTCTCGTCGCCGCCTTCGATCACCGCGATGGGCGCGCCGCGCCGATCGGCGTATTTCATCTGGTTGCCGAAGTTTTTCGGATTGCCCAGATACACCTCCGCGCGGATGCCCGCGCGCCGCAACTCGCCCACCATATGTTGATAATCGGCCATACGGTCGCGATCCATCACGGTCACGACCACCGGGCCTTCCACAGTGCCACCGATCCGGCCCTTCTCGCGCAGGGCGGCCAGCAGTCGGTCCACCCCGATCGACACACCCGTCGCCGGCACGGCCTGCCCGGTAAAGCGCTTGACCAGATCGTCATACCGCCCGCCCCCCGCGACCGAGCCGAACTGCCGCTTGCGGCCTTTTTCGTCAAGGATTTCAAAGGTCAACTCGGCCTCGAACACAGGCCCGGTGTAATACCCAAGCCCCCGCACGACCGACGGGTCAATCACGATCCGGTCCGGGCCATAGCCCTGGGCCTCCAGAAGATCGGCAATGGTTTCAAGCTCTTGCACACCTTCAAGGCCAATCGCGCTGGCGCCCACCGCGGCGCGCAGATTATCGAGCGTCTGTGCGGCACCGTCGGCCTTCGACGTCAGAAACGCCAGCACCGGCCCCGCCTGATCGTCGCTCAGCCCGACACCGTCGATATAGGCGCCCGAGGCGTCCAGCCGCCCCTTGCCAAGCAACTCGCGCACACCGCTTGCACCCACCTTGTCGAACTTGTCGATGGTGCGCAGGACGGCATCGCGCTGCGCGCCCTCGTCCAGCCCCATGACCTCCAGCACACCGTTCAGAACCTTGCGGTTGTTCACCCGCACGATGTAATCGCCGCGCGGGATGCCCACCTGTTCCAGCGTGTCGGCCAGCATGGCGCAAATCTCGGCATCCGCCGCCACGGAAGGCGCCCCAACCGTATCCGCATCGCATTGATAAAACTGACGAAATCGTCCTGGCCCCGGCTTTTCGTTGCGCCAGACCGGCCCCATCGCAAAGCGTCGGTAGGGCAGCGGCAGGTCGTTGCGGTGCTGGGCATAGACCCGCGCCAGAGGGGCCGTCAGATCATAACGCAGCGCCAGCCAATCCCCCTTGTCGCCGTCCTCGTCCTCCTGCCAGGCAAAGACACCCTCGTTGGGGCGATCCACATCCGGCAGGAACTTGCCCAGCGCCTCGACCGTCTCGACCGCCGAGCTTTCCAGCGCGTCGAACCCGTAGCGATGATAGACCCCGGCGATCTGCGCCAGCATTTCGGCGCGTTCGGTCACTTCGGTGCCGAAATAATCGCGGAAGCCCTTGGGCGTCTGCGCCTTGGGCTTGGGGGCATTCTTGTCTTTGGCCATGGTCAATTCCCGATCGGGCTTGCGTGTCGCGCCTCCTCTAAACGCTGGAACCCGAGGGGGCAAGCAGAGCCGCGTCACCGCTATGGGCGAAGAGGTTAACAAATGGGTAAAAGGGCCGGATCGGACCCAATGTTTCGCGCGCGAAACAATAGGTCCGGTTGCGGACCTATTGCCCCTTGCCAAGACCCGCGCCCATGCGCATCTGTTGTATATGGACATCACTGCCCTCGAAGAACGCATCGCACATCTGTTGCGCGTCACGGACGACCTGTCCGACACCGTGGCGCGACAGGCCAAGGAGATCGACCGCCTGACCGCGCGGGTCGAAATGCTGATGCTGCGCGAAGCCGAACGCGAGGCCGAAGGAACCGGCGGCG
>JALQUE010000170.1 GCA_023260815.1 Roseovarius sp. | reverse complement strand
CGTGCCTTGGAAGACGCTCTGGTTGATTTCGCGGGCTGTGCGGTTGTCATCTCGCACGACCGTTTCTTCCTTGACCGTATCTGTACCCACATCCTTGCCTTCGAAGGCGAAGCCCATGTGGAATGGTTCGAAGGCAACTTCGAGGATTACGAGGAAGACAAGAAACGTCGCCTCGGCCCCGATGCGCTGGAACCCAAGCGGATCAAGCACAAGAAATTCGCGCGCTGACCCACCCGCGCCTGCCCCTTGCCCGAGACGGTGTCATGTCGTCTCGGGCCGCGGCGCCGCGCCGATGACAGGCCGCCAATGATAGGCCGCCAATGACAGGCCACCAGTGACAGGCAAGGGATCACCCCGGCAAATATCTGCCCGGTGCCGAACCCCATGATCATCCGGAATCATTCGGAGGAACCCATCGTGACTTGCGGAACCGCCACAGGATTCGCGCCCTGATCACGGGCCATTCAATCACCTTGATCCTGTCGCCCGGTGGCAAGGCCCAAACGACAGGCAGCGCATCGAACCCGACGCCCCGTCCCGCGACCCGTGCAAGACCCGCCGCGCGCAAACCCGCCGCCTGCCCGACAAGCGGCATGACGCCCGGTGCCGCCAAACTGAGCATAAGGAAAAAGACGGCCCCGAGGGACAGGGAGGAGACATGACCTGACATGGCGACAGTTAAACAGACAAAGCTTAACACCGGGTTACAGGGCACGCGCACCGATTTTCCTTGCCAAACGGTCCCGCACCTGTCATACGCGCTCCTGCTAAGTTATTCTTTTTCGACCCACTGTCTCCCTTCAAACGGCGCTCAGTCAATCGATCCAGACGACGACGCCGGGTTGCCGCAGTTCCGCGGGCAGCACAAATCTAGGAGACTACGGATGGCCAATGGCACCGTGAAATGGTTCAACACAACCAAAGGCTTCGGCTTTATCGCACCTGACACAGGTGGCAAGGACGTTTTCGTTCACATCAGCGCCGTCGAGCGTTCGGGCCTGACCGGCCTGGCAGACGACCAGAAAGTGACCTACGACGTCGAAGCAGGCCGTGACGGCCGCGAAAGCGCGACCAACCTGCAGCTCGCATAAGCGACTGCTCCGCTCCCTCAGGGACGGATCTTGAGATTTCGCGGGGCGGGCCATTGGCTCGCCCCGCTGCATTTTCAGGGCAGCCTTGTGCCGGGCTGACGGGCAATCGCCCCTGCATCACTTTGGCTTGTCCCGCGGCCCATCTTGTGCCCCATCTTGCCCCTCACCTTGCATACGGTCCCGCATACGCTCCCGCGCCCGATCTTGTGCCCGGTCTTGCGCCTCGCGCTCCAATGCGCGGCGACGATACCCCTCCTCAAGGGCGTCCGCTTCGGCCTGACGCCGTCGCTCATCCTCCAGCCCGACGCGCTCCCAGACGCTCATGCTGTTCTTTTCCCGCTCTTCGGCCGCGCGCGCTTCATTCTCAAGCTGCTCCTTGCGGAATTCTTTCATCGCAGCGGCGACTTGCGGGGAATGGGAGGGCGACTCGCCGGGCGCGCTGTCCGGGTCCGGCGTATCCTCCGCTTCGGTTTGCGCCGTGTCGCCCACCGCGGCCGCCATGCGCTTGTCCAGAAATGCGTCCAGCTTGAGTTCCTGCGCGATCTTCATCTGCACCCATGTGGCCAGCAGGCGGTTGATCCGCGCCTGATACCCCGTCCCCATCGCCCGAAAGACCCGCGCCACCGACCGATCCAGATAGAGCGTCACCTTCTCCTTCTTCTCCTCGACATCCAGATCGGCCTCAAGCGTGTGCCAGGCCTCGGGGATGTCATCCTCGATCATCGACGAGATCCAGCCGTCACGATTGAGATGGATCAGGTTCTTCATCAGCCCTTCGCGGGCGATGCGTTCGGTCTTGGTCATGCGGGCCATGCGGTGTCTCCATGTTGCCCGGCCAGCATGGTTTGCAAAGAGTTAACACAAGCCTTTGGCAGCGCGCGCTGCACCGATGCGATACCGACGTGATACCGATGCCATACCGCAGCGGATTTTCGCGCCGATCACCGGGTTTTGATTTTTTCGACGGCGGGTGGCAATCTATACGTCGGCGTGTGTTCTGAAGGGGAAACGATATGCTCAACCGTCGTCATTTCATCGCGGCCAGCCTTGCCGCCACGGCCTTGCCCGTCGCTGCGCAGGCATTTGAACTTGAAGAGAAATTCAAGCCCGCGAAGGTGCGCATTTCGGACAATTACGCCCCCGGCCAACTGCTTGTATTGCCGCGCGCGCATTTCCTCTACTACGTAACCGCCCCCAACGAGGCCATCCGCTACGGCGTCGGCGTCGGCAAAGCCGGCCTCCAGTTCACCGGCACCGCCACCATAGACGTCAAGAAAAAATGGCCCACCTGGCGCCCCACAAACGAGATGATCGAGCGCGATCCGAACGCGTATGGGCGCTTCAAGGGGAACGATTATGTCCAGCCCGGCGGCCCGGAAAACCCGCTTGGAGCACGGGCGCTCTACCTGTTCCAGAACGGGCGTGACACCTATTTCCGCATTCATGGCACCAACGCGCCACGGTCGATCGGGCGGTCGGTGTCGAACGGCTGTATCAGGATGCTGAACGAGCACGTTCAGGATCTCTATGAGCGGGTGCCCATCGGTACGGTCGTGACCGTACTTTGAGCATGGAAACGAGGGGATAAACGTGCCCAAAAAATTTGGGTTATTTTCTCTTGAAGACGTTCAGGGCCAGTTCCATATTATTTCCCGCGACGTTACCTCTATCGACCATCTGCTCCGACCACGGCGCTGTCACTCGATCTTGCTCTGACTGCGCCGGGCTGCCGCACTGAAGCGGGCAGCGATATCAAAAAGGAGAAAACGGATGGCCAACGGCACCGTCAAATGGTTCAACACCACCAAAGGTTATGGCTTTATCGCGCCTGAAGGCGGCGGCAAGGATGTCTTCGTACACATCTCGGCTGTCGAGCGGGCCGGTCTGACCGGTCTGGCAGACAACCAGAAAGTGACCTTCGACATCGAAGCAGGCCGCGACGGCCGCGAATCTGCGGCCAACATCGCACTGGCCTGAGCCAAAACACGAACGCGATCATCGGACGGGCCCTCGATAGGGCCCGTTTTTCGTAGATGCCTGTTCACTTCGCCTGCTTGATCAGATCGACGACAAAAGGCCCAAGCGCCTCGACGATCAGCGTGACACCTTCTGCATTTGGATGAAGTCCGTCGGGCTGGAAATACTGGCCAGCCTGCCCCGGATCATCCTCCCCCAGACCAGCGAAGAAATTCTCGAAATATAGCGTGCCGAAGTCCTGGGCAAGTTCGGGGTAGATGCTGTCAAACGCGGCTTTGTAATCCGCGCCGTAATTGCCCAAAGCCTTCATTCCCACCAGAAGAACAGCGACATCACGAGACCGGGCCGTTTCGAGAACCTGGCGCAGGTTGGTCCGGGCCGTTGAAGGATCGATCCCGCGCAACATGTCGTTGCCCCCAAGCGTTACGATCATCGCGTCGACATCCGGCGTCAGGCTCCAGTCCACACGCGCCACACCCCCGGCGGTCGTATCACCCGAAACGCCCCCATTGATCAGATCAACCTCAATCCCCTCAGCTTTCAGCCAGGCGTCAAGCTGCGGCACCAACCCTTGCGCATCGGGCAGGCCGTAACCCTGCGTCAGGCTATCGCCAAAGGCCAAAACGGTAACATCCTCAGCGATCGCAGGCGTGGCGACCAAAAGAAAAACCGCCACAACCTTGTCGCGTAAAGACCCTACACCATATCTAAAAAAGTCCTTTGCAATCAGGCTGAAATCCATGACCAATCCCGTTATTTCACTCAAGGGTGCCACACTGTCGCTGCAAGGCAACGCGGGGCTTGTCCAGATACTCTACGGGATCACGTTGGATGTCCATAAGGGTGAGACCCTTGGGTTGGTGGGACCGTCCGGTAGCGGGAAGTCCTCGCTGCTGATGCTGATGGGTGGCCTGGAACGGGCAAGTTCGGGGCAGATCACCGCGCTTGGGCATGATCTGTCCGCGATGAACGAAGACCAACTGGCCCGCCTGCGCCGCGATCATTTCGGCGTTGTGTTCCAGTCGTTTCACCTGATCCCGACGATGACCGCGCTTGAGAACGTGGCAGCGCCTCTGGAACTGGCGGGACGGGCGGATGCCTATGATCGCGCCGCCGAGGAATTGGCCGCTGTCGGCCTTGCCAGTCGGGCCGCGCACTATCCCTCGCAACTGTCGGGCGGCGAGCAGCAGCGCGTGGCCCTTGCCCGCGCCGCCGCGCCTCGGCCCGATATCGTCCTGGCTGACGAGCCGACGGGAAATCTGGACGGGGTCACCGGCGCATCGATCATCGAGCTTCTGTTCGATCTGAGCCGTCGGCATGGCGCAACCCTGATCCTTGTCACCCATGCGCCGGATCTGGCGGCGCGCTGTGACCGTGTCGTAGAATTGGTCGATGGCCGGCTTTCTGAAACAGCCGGAGTGCCCGCATGAGCCTTGTCACCGCGGCGCGCTTCGCCCGGCGTGAACTGCGCGGTGGGCTGCGCGGTTTTCGCATCTTCCTTGGCTGCGTGATCCTGGGTGTGGCGGCGATTGCCGCGGTCGGCACAGTGCGCGAAAGCATCACCGCAGGTCTGAGCCGGGAAGGCGCCACACTTTTGGGTGGGGATGCGTCGATCGAATTGACATACCGTTTCGCCACCCAGGCCGAGCGCGCCTGGATGGACAAGACGGCCGATGCCGTCTCGGAAATCGCGGACTTCCGATCGATGGCCGTGACGCCAGACGGCGAACGCGGTCTTACCCAGATCAAATCCGTCGATTCGGCATATCCCCTTCTTGGACAGGTGGAATTGTTGCCAGACATTCCCCTTGCGAAGGCTTTGGAAGGGCGCGATGGGCTGCCCGGCGCGGTGATGCACCCGGTGTTGACCAACAAGCTGGGGCTGGAACCGGGCGACATCTTCAAACTCGGCACGCAGGATTTCGTGCTGTCCGCCGAAATCGCACGAGAGCCTGACAATGCTGCCGGCGGTTTCACCCTTGGGCCACGGACCATCGTGCGAACCGATGCGCTTGACGCCTCAGGACTGCTGGCTCCAGGATCGCTTTTTTCGACCGAGTACCGCATGGATCTGCCACCCGGCGCCGATCTTGACACACTCGGCGCCGAAGCTGAGGCGGCCTTTCCAAATAGTGGCCTGCGGTGGCGCGACGCGCGCAATGGCGCGCCCCGTGTGGAAGAGTTCGTCAATCGGCTTGGCGCCTTCCTCATCCTTGTCGGGCTTTCTGGATTGGCGGTGGGCGGTGTCGGAATATCCGCGGCCCTCAGGGCCTATCTGGCCACGAAAACCGAAACCATCGCGACGCTTCGCACGCTTGGCGCCGACCGGCAAACGATCTTTCTCACCTACTTTTTGCAGATCGGTGTTTTAGCCTGCCTTGGGCTAATCGTTGGCCTGACGCTCGGTATTGGCATCCCGGTCATGTTGTCTCCGCTGATCGAAGCTCGTCTGCCGGTGCCCGCCGTTTTTGGCGCCTACCCAGGACCTGTCGCCGAGGCGGTGCTTTACAGTACGTTGACGGTGCTGATCTTCACGCTCTGGCCACTTTCGCGCGCACAGGATATCCGCGCGGCGACTCTGTTTCGGGATGCGCTGGAAACCGGGCGCATCCTGCCCAAATGGCCCTATCTGGCGGCGATTATGGTGTTGGTCGCGGCCCTTCTATGTGCCGCCATATGGTTTTCCGGCGATGCCCGGCTGTCCCTCTGGACGGCGGGCGGCATCGTCGGGTCTCTCGGTCTTCTGACCTTCGCAGCAATCGGGGTCAAACAGCTTGCGCGCCTGCTGAAACCGGCCATGCGCGGGCGCCCCGCGTTTGGCTGGGCGTTGGCTGCAATCGGGGGACCGGGCACCACGGCGGGACCGGTCGTTCTGTCATTGGGACTGGGCCTCTCGGTGCTGGCGGCTGTCGGGCAGATCGACCAGAACCTGCGCAGCGCGATTTCACGCGACCTGCCCGAGAGGGCGCCATCCTATTTCTTCGTCGACATCCAGAAGGATCAGATGCCCGGATTCATGGAGCGGCTTGAAAACGACCCCGAGGTCAGCCGGATCGATTCTGCCCCGATGTTGCGTGGCATCCTTAGCCAAATCAACGGCCGTCCCGCTGCAGAGGTGGCTGGTGACCACTGGGTCGTGCAAGGGGATCGCGGCATCAGCTATGCCGCGACCGTGCCCGACCGCACAACCATCACTGATGGCGAATGGTGGGGGGCGGATTATGACGGACCAGCGCAGATCAGTTTTGCCGCCGAAGAGGCCGAGGAAATAGGTTTGGTTCTCGGCGACGTGCTGACGCTCAACATTCTGGGGCGCGACATCACAGCCACAATCACATCGCTGCGCGACGTGGATTTTTCGACCGCAGGAATGGGCTTTGTGATGCTTCTCAATCCCGCCGCGATCGAGGGCGCGCCGCATACGTTCATCTCCACCGTTTATGCAGAAGCCCCGGCCGAGGCCGCGATCCTCGAAGATCTGTCCAGCCAGTTTCCCAACATCACGGCGATCCGGGTGCGCGATGCGATCAATCAGGTGTCTGACCTTCTGGCGGGGCTGGCCTCGGCCACGGCATGGGGGGCTGCGGCGACATTGCTGACAGGTTTTCTAGTGCTGATCGGTGCCGCCGCCGCAGACCAGACCGCCCGCACCAGAGAGGCCGCGATCCTGAAAACCATCGGCGCGTCACGTGCCCAGATCTTGGGCAGCCTTGCGTTGCGCGCGGCCCTCCTGGGTGCGGCGGCAGGGATCGTGGCGCTTGCCGCCGGGATAACCGGCGGATGGGCCGTCAGCCATTTCATCATGGATACGGAATTCGAAATTGCCTGGCCATCGGCCCTGCTGATCGTGACAGGTGGTGCAACGGTCAGCCTTCTGGCAGGCTTGGGCTTTGCCTGGGCACCCATGCAGGCCCGCCCTGCCCGCATCCTTCGGGCACGCGAATAACGTCAAACGACACCATCCCGAAAGACCCTTTTATCAAGCCCGATCCAGACTCAGGCATGCCGGCCTGTCGGGCATGCCTCTCGGCCAACCCAAACAAGAGTTCGGGGGTCTCTCCAATTTGACGAAAATCAACGCAAGTACCCAATCAAGGGTATGACGGCCCTTCCAGCGGTCGGCTAGCGTGATGGCAAGAGCCTTGGACATGAGACACCCGGTGGGTGCGATCTGGTGCGGGGTTTCATCACGAAGTCATAAGACGACCGCTTATTTTGATCACGAAGCACGGGGCGGCCCCAAGGGACCGCCCCCATTATTTGGCTTCATTCATTCCGCGGCTTCGGCGTAACTTTCGACAGGGGGACAGGTACACACGAGGTGCCGGTCCCCATAAACATTGTCTACACGATTGACCGGCGGCCAGTATTTATCCACGCGGAAGGCGCCGGGCGGGAAACACCCCTGTTCGCGGCTGTAGGGCCTGTCCCAATCACCCACCAGATCCTCGACTGTGTGTGGCGCGTTCTTGAGCGGGTTGTTGTCGCGGTCAATGTGGCCGTCCTCGATGTCCCGGATTTCCTGACGGATGGCCAGCATCGCGTCGCAGAACCGGTCCAGTTCGGCCTTTGTTTCCGATTCCGTCGGTTCGACCATCAAGGTTCCTGCAACAGGCCAGCTCATCGTCGGCGCATCGATGGCCTCTGACAGGATCTGATTTCCAGATCAATCATCGATGCAAAGATGTTCATGATTGACTCCTTTTTTGCCCCGCCCTGCGGGGCCTTTTTAAGAGGACTACGTGAAGATTTCAAACAGGGTGT
>JALQUE010000021.1 GCA_023260815.1 Roseovarius sp. | reverse complement strand
ATCCAGAACCACCGCCTTCAAGGCGCTCAGATCAATGCTGCCCCGCATGATGTGATCGCGCAGACGGCCCGGCGTGGCGACAACGATATGCGCGCCGCGCTCCAGCGCCCGGCGCTCGTCGCGCATGTCCATGCCCCCCACGGTCGAGGCCAGAACCGCATTGGCCTGCCCGAAAAGCCAGGCCAACTCGCGCTTGACCTGCAGGGCCAGTTCCCGCGTCGGTGCGATCACCAGAGCCAGCGGCGCTGCGGCGGGTCCGAATGTCTCGGCGTCGCCGAACAGGCCCGGCGCGATGGCCAGCCCGAATCCAAGCGTCTTGCCCGACCCGGTTTGTGCGGATACCAAAAGATCCTTGCCGGCCAGTTCAGGGGCGATGACCGCCTCCTGCACGGCGGTGAGCGAGGTATATCCCTGGGCTTCCAGAGCATTTGCAAGAGCTTGTTTCAAGTGTGGTTCGCTTTTCGGATGTGACTGGGGCCAGAGGCGCCCAAAGGATGGTCCCGGACGGGTAAGCCCTCGCGTTATCCTTTCAAGGCCCGGATGTATAGACTGCAATCATGTCACCGGGGCTCGATTGGGGGTGTCTGGGCGACATGCCGCGGGCGGTGCGTTTGCAGGATACATCACAACGGGCAGCTTGTCGCCCGTTGCTCATTTCACAGGCATTTCCTATGGCCATGCCTGAAAAGCAGTCGCTTTTCTCTGGACACCCACCCCTGTGAAACCTTTTATTGGCAGGCATACGAATTGTGTTTACCATTTGGTCAAACATCGGGGCGCGCCTCGTCCAACAGGGGGATTATTTCATGAAGACATCACATACCAATGCGGGATCTGGCATCTCACGCAGACGGTTCCTTGGCACCACGGCGGGCACGGCGCTTGTCGTTGCGGCGGGCGCTCCGGGCATTCTGCGCGCAGCCGAACCGCTGAAAGTGGCGGGTATCTACACGGTCCCGGTCGAACAGCAATGGGTCAGCCGGATCCACAAGGCCGCAGGGATCGCTCAGGACCGTGGCGATATCGCCTATGTGTTCTCCGAGAATGTCTCGAACACCGATTATGCCCGCGTGATGCGTGAATACGCCGAGCAGGGTTATCAACTCATCATCGGCGAAGTGTTCGCCGTCGAACAAGAAGCGCGCGAGGTCGCGGCAGAATATCCTGATATCGCGTTCCTCATGGGGTCCAGTTTCAAGCAGGATGACGCGCTGCCCAACTTCGCGGTGTTCGACAACTACATTCAGGATGCCTCGTATCTGACCGGCATCATCGCAGGCTCCATGACCGAAACCGCAAATATCGGCATGGTTGGTGGCTTTCCCATCCCCGAGGTCAACCGCCTGATGCATGCCTTCATGGCCGGCGCCCGCGAGATGAACCCCGATATCTCCTTCCAGGTCAGCTTCATCGGCAGCTGGTTCGATCCGCCCAAGGCCAAGGAAACCGCCTTTGCCATGATCGAAAACGGGGCGGATATGCTGTATGCCGAACGCTTTGGGGTTTCCGATGCAGCGCAGGAAAAAGGCATTCTGGCCATCGGCAACGTGATCGACACGCAGTCCGATTACCCCGACACGGTCGTCGCCTCGGCGATCTGGCATTTCGAACCCACGCTCGACAAGGCCATCGCCGAAGTGCAGGCGGGCACCTTCAAGGCGGCTGACTATGGCGTCTATTCCTTCATGCAGGAAGGCGGCTGTTCGATCGCACCGCTTGGCACGTTCGAAGGCAAGGTGCCACAGGCGGCGATGGATCTGGTCAAGCAGCGCACCGACGAGATCATGTCCGGCGCCTATGTGGTCGAGATCAACGACGAAGAACCCAAGTCGTCCTGAATGGTGCATCAAGACGCGGCGCAGGTCGTCCTGCGCCTTGACGGCATAACCAAGCGTTTCGGCAAGCTGGTCGCGAACGACGCGATCAGCTTGTCGTTGCATGAAGGCGAGGTGATCGCCCTTCTGGGCGAAAATGGCGCCGGCAAGACAACGTTGATGAACATCCTCTTCGGCCAGTACACCGCCGATGAAGGCACGGTCGCGGTGTTTGGCCAGACCCTTCCGCCGGGCAACCCCCGCGCTGCGCTGGATGCGGGCGTGGGCATGGTTCACCAGCATTTCACCCTTGCCGACAACATGACCGTTCTGGAAAACGTGACCCTTGGCACGCAGCCGCTTTTTGCCCCCCGGCTGGATCGTGGCGCGGCCCGCGACAAGCTGGCCAGGCTGGCGGCGGATTTCGGACTTCAGGTGCATCCCGATACCCGCGTCGGAAGCCTGACGGTGGGCGAACGCCAGCGGGTCGAAATCCTCAAGGCGCTTTACCGCGATGCCCGTATCCTGATCCTCGACGAGCCGACCGCCGTTCTGACCCCACAGGAAACCGACGATCTGTTCGCGACCTTGCGCAAGGCCGTGAAACTGGGCCTGTCGGTCGTCTTCATCTCGCACAAGCTGCATGAGGTGATGGC
>JALQUE010000003.1 GCA_023260815.1 Roseovarius sp. | reverse complement strand
CGCGATGGGCGTCAGCATGTTGGCATCCAGCGCCTTGATGAAATCTTCCCGCTCCCAGTCGGTCCACAGGCCCGGCGGCGGCCCTCCGGCGTTGTTCACCAGAATATCGACCGCGCCCGCGGCCTCGATCAGCCGGGCTTGCCCGTCCTGGGTGGTCACGTCGCAGGCCACGGTGGTGACATTGCCCCCGAAATCGTCGCGGATCGCCTGCGCGGCCTCCTCCAGCGCCTCGGCGACGCGCGCATTCATCACCAGATCGACGCCCGCCTCGGCCAGCGCCCGCGCGCAGCCCAGCCCAAGCCCTTTCGACGACGCGCAGACCAGCGCGCGCTTGCCTTTCAACCCAAGGTCCATCTCGATCCTCCCGATCCAATGTCGTTAATGCCGTTATCCTCTGGCCGCCTGCATAGCACCGCGCCGCCCGCATTGACCAGCATTGACCAGCCGCGCGTCTTGACGTTGACCCCAAACGCCCGGCAGCCTACCTTACCAACCTCAGCAACGGCACACAGCCGGGCGCCCCAGCAGTACGATCATTATGTCCAATAGTTCCTTGAAGCCCGCACAATCCATTCCCGTCTACAAAGCCCGCGACTTCACGGTCGTGAACGGCGCCAATCTGGGCGATCCGATTTCCTTCGCGACCGAGCTTGATCTCGACGACACGTATGAGTTGCACAAGGGCGCGCAGCCTCATCGCCTCTCGGTGCTCGCCCATGAGGACGGGTGCTTCACCATCGCCGACGACACCACCACCGGACAGATCGGGGCGCCGCTGCATCTTGATTCGTGCCTGACGCTGATGTCCGCATCAGGGCAGACAAGCGAACTTCTGGTGCTGGTGGAAACCGACGATTCGGGCAATGTCGCGGGCGTCTATGCCCTGCCCTTGGCGCAACTGACGCCGCGCACCGGCTATTCGCTGGTCGGCATCGACCGCGACAACCCGCGCCAGAAATTCGCCGAGGTGGCCTGCGTGTCCTTCTCGCGCGGCACCCATATCACCCTCGCCTCGGGCCGCCAGACCCCGATCGAGGATCTCAAGGTGGGCGACATGGTCCTCACCCGCGACGATGGCCCGCAGGCCGTGCGCTGGATCGGCCACTCAACAGTGCGCGCGGTCGGCGATTTCGCCCCGATCCGCATCAAGGCCGGGACGCTGCACAACGAAAACGACCTTTTGCTCAGCCCCGACCACCGCCTCTTCATCTATCAACGCTCCGACGCGCTTGGCGCGGGCCGGGCCGAATTGCTGGTGCGCGCGCGCTATCTGGTCAATGGCGACACCGTGGTGCGCGAAGATGGCGGCTTCATCGACTATTTTCAGGTGCTCTTCGACGAGCATCAGATCATCTATGCCGAAGGCATCGCCGCCGAAACGCTGCTCGTCGATACCCGCACCCGTCCTGCGCTGCCCCGCGATCTGTGCGAGGCGCTGGCCAATTCACTGACAGGCCACGGCCCCCGCGCGCATCTGGATTTCGAGGTCAGCGAGAAACTTCTCGACCTGCCGGACGCCGCGGCCATTTTGCGCCGCGCCTCCACGCGCTGATCCGCATCACCACGCCCCCCGCACTGGCGTCGCTACGCCCACGACACTGGCGTATTGCACCGCCCCCCGCGCGCCTCTATATGCGCATCCATGCTGGACGTGACCCCCAACCGCCCCGATCTGCCGCCCGAAATCGCGCGGCGCCGCACCTTCGCGATCATCTCGCATCCCGATGCGGGCAAGACGACTCTGACTGAAAAATTCCTGCTCTACGGCGGCGCGATCCAGATGGCCGGCCAAGTGCGCGCCAAGGGCGAGGCCCGCCGCACCCGGTCGGACTTCATGCAGATGGAAAAGGACCGGGGCATTTCCGTCTCGGCCTCGGCCATGTCCTTCGATTTCAGCGGTTTCCGCTTCAATCTGGTGGACACGCCGGGCCACTCGGACTTCTCGGAAGACACCTATCGCACCCTTACGGCGGTGGATGCCGCCGTGATGGTGATCGACGGCGCCAAGGGCGTCGAAAGCCAGACGCGCAAACTTTTCGAAGTGTGCCGCCTGCGCGATCTGCCGATACTGACCTTCTGCAACAAGATGGACCGCGAAAGCCGCGAGACCTTCGACATCATCGACGAAATTCAGGAAAACCTCGCCATCGACGTGACGCCCGCCTCGTGGCCGATCGGCAAGGGCCGCGATTTCATCGGCTGCTACGACATGCTCAACGACCGGCTGGAACTGATGGACCGCGCCGACCGCAACAAGGTGGCCGAAAGCATCAAGATCAACGGTCTGGACGATCCCGCGCTGGCCGCGCATGTGCCCGCCGACCTGATCGACCAACTCCGCGAAGAGGTCGAGATGGCCCGCGAACTGCTGCCCGCCCTCAACCCGCAATCGGTGCTCGAAGGGCATATGACCCCGATCTGGTTCGGCTCCGCGATCAACTCCTTCGGCGTTCGCGAACTGATGGACGGCATCGGCACCTATGGCCCCGAACCGCAGCCGCAATCGGCCGAACCGCGCCAGATCGCCCCCGAGGAAACCAATGTCACCGGCTTCGTGTTCAAGGTGCAGGCCAATATGGACCCCAAGCACCGCGACCGCGTGGCCTTCGTGCGCCTTGCCTCGGGACATTTCCGGCGCGGCATGAAACTCACCCATGTGCGCTCGAAAAAACCGATGACCGTGTCGGCCCCGGTGCTGTTTCTCGCCTCCGACCGCGAACTCGCCGAAGAGGCGTGGGCCGGCGACATAATCGGCATCCCCAACCACGGCCAATTGCGCATCGGCGACACCCTGACCGAAGGCGAAACCCTGCGCGTCACCGGGATTCCGTCCTTTGCCCCCGAACTCCTCCAGAGTTGCCGCGCAGGCGATCCGATGAAGGCCAAGCACCTTGAAAAGGCCCTCATGCAATTCGCCGAGGAAGGCGCCGCCAAGGTGTTCAAACCCTCCTTCGGCTCTGGCTTCATCGTCGGCGTCGTCGGCGCCCTGCAATTCGAGGTTCTGGGCAGCCGGATCGAGCTGGAATACGGCCTGCCCGTGCGCTTCGAGCCGTCGCAATTCACCTCCGCCCGGTGGGTGGCAGGCCCGCGCGACAAGGTCGAGGCCTTCGCCGACGCCAACAAAAGCCACATCGCCCACGATCACGACGGCGACATCGTTTATCTCACGCGCCTGCAATGGGACATCGACCGCATCGAACGCGACCACCCCGATGTGACGCTGCAGGCCACCAAGGAAATGATGGCCTGACCCCGGCGCACTCCGGCGCGCGTACCCGCGTGGCGTTCTCCTGCGCATTCAGCACCTTGCGCCCCGCCCCGCCACGCCGCATCCTGCCACCATGAACCAGCCGACATGGGGCCTTGTCGCAACGATCAAGGCCGACACCACCACCATCCTGAATTTCGCCGCCCATCATCTCGATCTGGGCGCGCACCGGGTGCATGTCTATCTCGATGCCCCCGCGCCTCAGGCCTTCGCGGCCCTCAAATCGCACCCCAAATGCCGCGTGACCCTGTGTGACGCCGCCTATTGGGACCGGCGCGGCAAGCGCCCCGACGCCCATCAGCCGCGCCAGTCGATCAACGCCACCCATTGCCTGCGCAAACGCCCGCAGGTCGACTGGCTCGCCCATATCGACGTGGACGAGTTTCTCTGGCCCTCCAGCCCGCTGCCCGCGCAACTCGCCGCCCTGCCGCCCGACGCCCTCAGCGCCCGTGTCCGCCCGCTCGAGGCGATGGCCCCCGATCCCGCCGATCCGCCGCCGCCCGGTGTCACGTGGTTCAAGGCCTGTGCGCCCTTCCCCGGCCAGCGCCGCGATGAGACCGCCCAGATCTACCCCACCTATGGCCCGCATCTGAACGGCGGCTTTCTCAGCCATGTGGCCGGCAAGATCTTCGTGCGCACCGGGCGCCCCGACCTCAGCCTGCGCATCCACAACGCCTTCATCGACCGTGACAAGGATCCCGCGCCCGCCGCACTGGACGACACCGAACTGTGCCACCTCCATGCCCCCGACTGGGACCGCTGGCGCGACGCCTACCGCTTCCGGCTGGCGCAAGGCTCCTATCGCGCCGGGCTGAAACCGCCCCCCGCCTCCGGCCCCGAGGCGCTGACCATGAACGCGCTCTTTTCCCTGCTCGAGCAAGACCAGGGCGACGCCGCCCTTGCCCATTTCTTCGACGAAGTCTGCATCGCCACGCCCGACTTGCGCGCCCGGCTCGACGCCTACGGTCATCTGCGCCGCATTGCCCTCGATCTCGATGCCAAACGCGCCCGCCATTTTCCCGATCACGCCTGACTGTTGCCATTTGCGCAACAAACCCCATGTTTACCGGCAGATTATCACCTATCTGACCCACCGCATTGACCATCCCCCCCAATATCAAGTAAACGCGGCATCAAGGGTCACAGACGTGATGCGCCACGGGACCAGACGGGTCCGACCCTGACATGACGTGCGGGCCAGGATAGTGTCCGCAAACCACGGACACACATGACAAAATTTTCCGATCTCAATCTGAACCCCAAAGTCCTCAAAGCCATCGAAGAAGCAGGCTACACAGATCCGACGCCTATTCAGGCCGGCGCGATCCCTCCCGCCCTCGAAGGCCGTGACATTCTCGGCATCGCCCAGACGGGCACCGGCAAGACTGCCAGCTTCACCCTGCCCATGCTGTCGCTTCTGGCGCGGGGCCGGGCGCGCGCACGGATGCCGCGCAGCCTTGTGCTGTGCCCCACGCGCGAATTGGCGGCTCAGGTGGCCGAAAACTTCGACACCTATTCCAAACACCTCAAGCTGACCAAGGCGCTGCTGATCGGCGGCGTCAGCTTCAAAGAACAGGACAAGCTGATCGACAAGGGCGTGGAC
>JALQUE010000401.1 GCA_023260815.1 Roseovarius sp. | reverse complement strand
TCGTTGCAGGCCGGTCGCAGCCGGGATGGGAGACGTCGATCCTGCTGGATGGGGAACCGCTGCGCGTTCTGCGCCCCGAAGGCCGGGGGGATTTCGTTGAATTCCTGTCCGTCGCCGACAGTGACCAGCCCCGTGTTCTGTCGCTTGCCATGCGCTCGCCCGAGACCGGCGACGATATCGCCTCGCGCGATGAAATCATCATCGCCCCGATGCAGCGCCCCAAGGCAGACCCCGCGCCAGACGCCGAAGCAGACCCCGCGCTGGTCGCTGAAAACCAGACCCCGACGCCCGATGCGCAGACCGAACGTGCCAGCGCCGAGGCGACATCTGGCGCCCCTGCGACAGAACCGGCGCCAGCCTCGGACGATGCGCCACCAACCCCTGCCGAGAGCGCGCCTGCAGACGCCGCAACCCCTGCCGTAACCGCCCAGATGGCCGATGCCCCGGCGCCCGAACCTGCACCTGTGGCCACCACTGTGGAACCCGCCGCAGTGCCTGCAGACGCGGCGACACAGGACACCCCCACGCGTCAGGCCGTTTTGCTGTCGGACGAAAGCGGCGTGCGCGTCCTGCAGCCCCCCGAACCGGCCAGCACCGTCCCCGAGGTCATGTCCAGTGTGGCCCTCGATGCGATCACCTATTCGGACGCGGGCGAGGTATCGCTATCCGGACGTGGCCGCATCGATGGGTTCGTGCAGATATACCTCGACAATCAGCCGGTGACATCGTCGCGCATCGCCTCGGACGGCACATGGCGCACGGGGCTGCCTCAGGTGGATAGCGGCGTCTATACCCTGCGGATCGACGAGACCGATACCGAGGGCAATGTCACGTCACGGCTTGAAACACCGTTCCAGCGTGAGGAACGCGACCTGATCGCCGACCAAGCCCCAGACCCGGACAAAGACCAAGACCAAGCCGCCCGCACCGTGCGGGCCGTGACGGTCCAGCCGGGCAATACCCTGTGGGCGATCTCGCGCAGCAATTACGGCGAAGGCACGATGTATGTCCGCATCTTCGAGGCCAACCGCGACCGTATTCGCGATCCAGACCTGATCTATCCGGGGCAGGTGTTCACCGTGCCCGCAAGCGAGTAACCGGACACCCCGTCAGACAGGTACCCGCCCCACGCATACCGCCTTTTCGCCTGAACCGGCCGCAACCGGGGCTGGCCTTCCCCCATGCCGCGCCCTAGGTTTGCAAAACAGAATACAGGACTGCTTGCAAGATGCGTCGCACCACCCTCACGACAACCGAAATGCCCGCCGACGGCTGGTCCACGATCCGCCGGGTCGCGCCGTATCTCTGGCCCGAGGGGCAGGGATGGGTCAAACGCCGGGTCGTCTTTGCGCTGATCGCTCTGTTCGTGGCCAAGCTGGTCGCGGTGGGCACGCCGTTTTTTTACAAGGCGGCGGTCGATGCGCTGGCGGGCGAGAGCGACAACGCCGCATGGATGCTGGGGTATGGCGCCGTGGGCCTGACCGTGGCCTATGGCATGGCGCGTCTGATGAATGTGGGCTTCCAGCAGTTGCGCGACGTGATCTTCGCGCGTGTCGCCCAACGCGCCCTTCGACAGCTTGCGCTTGAGACGTTCACCCATATTCACCAGATGTCGCTGCGCTACCACATCACCCGCAAGACGGGGGGGCTCAGCCGGATCATCGAACGTGGGGTCAAGGGCGTCGAATTCCTGCTCCGCTTTCTGCTGTTCTCGATCGGGCCGCTGGTGCTGGAACTGGTGATGATCGGGCTTGTCCTGTGGACGCTCTTTGATTTCTGGTATCTCGTCGTGGTGGTTGGGGTGATCGCCGCCTATGTCGCCTTCACCTTCAAGGTCACCGAGTGGCGGGTGAAGCTGCGCAAGGAAATGAACGATCAGGATACCGACGCCAACCAGAAGGCGATCGACAGCCTGTTGAATTTCGAGACGGTCAAATATTTCGGCGCCGAACGCCGCGAGGCGGCCCGCTATGATGCGGCGATGGCGGGGTATGAAAAGGCCGCGCTCCAGACCTCGTATTCGCTGGCCTTCCTGAACTTCGGGCAGTCTGTCCTGATCACCGGAGGGCTGGTGGCGGTCATGGTGATGGCGGCGATCGGGGTGCAGAGTGGCGCGATGACGGTGGGCGATTTCGTCATGGTCAACGCCTACATGATCCAGATTACCATGCCGTTGAACTTTCTGGGCACCGTCTACCGCGAGATCCGGCAATCCCTTGTGGATATGGGGGAAATGTTCGGTTTGTTAGAGCAAGCCCCAGATATCACCGAAAGTCCGAATGCAAAGGTTCTTGATGTGCAAGGCGGGGAGGTGACGTTCGACACGGTTTTCTTCGGTTATGACTCGGCAAGACCGATCCTCAAGGGCGTCAGCCTGCAGGTGCGGCCCGGGCAGACACTGGCTGTTGTCGGCCCCTCGGGATCGGGCAAATCCACCATCGGGCGTTTGCTGTTTCGCTTTTATGACGTGCAGAAGGGCGCGGTTAAGATCGACGGGCAAGACCTGCGGGATCTGACGCTGGAAAGCTTGCACGCCGCGATCGGTGTGGTGCCGCAGGACACGGTGCTGTTCAATGACACCGTGGGCTACAACATCGCCTATGGGCGCGACGGCGCCACTCGCGCCGACATCGAACAGGCCGCGAAGGCCGCCCAGATCCATGACTTCATCACAAGCCTGCCCGACGGCTATGACACGCAGGTGGGCGAACGCGGTCTGAAACTGTCGGGCGGTGAAAAGCAGCGTGTGGGCATCGCCCGCACCCTGCTCAAGAACCCGCCGATTCTGTTGCTGGACGAGGCCACAAGCGCGCTCGATACCGAAACCGAGCGGGACATTCAGGGCGCGCTGCAACGGGCGGGGCAGGGGCGCACGGTCATTACCATCGCGCATCGTTTGTCCACCGTGGCCGATGCCGACCGGATCGTGGTGTTGGAAGACGGCCAGATCGTCGAAGACGGCACCCATTCCGAGCTTCTGGCACGACAGGGCCGCTATGCCAGCCTGTGGCAGCGTCAGCAATCCGAAGAAGCGGCATGAGCCGAAAGGGCTATCCCGAAACACCCGATGGCCGCTATTTCGTGTCGCGTGGGCGCCTTTGGCGCAAGGGCGATCCTTCGCTCAGCGACAGCGCCCGCCGCGCCGCGATCAAGGCGCTGATGCAGGCCCGTCAGGCCGAACGACAGGCCGGGGATGATGCCGGGGATGATACGGACCGCCGCGCCGCGCGCGACGCAGTCGAGTTGGCCAAACGCCGTCTGGGGGAACACGGCCCTGTCTGGTGGGACGATGGCGCCCCCGACGACAGCGGGCAGCATCCAGCCGACAGCCGCTACCGTGACTGGTGGTTGGGCCTCGATGACGCGGCCCGCGCGCGGGGTGAGGGCGATCCGCGCCGCGGCTGAGGCTTATTCCGCCGCCCGCAGCGGGTTGCCATCGGCATCCCGCGCCGCGATCACCCGCTTGATATCTTCCACCACCGGGCGCGCGGCATCCTCGTCGACATAGCCTGCATCGCGTGGATGCTCTTCCGGCCAAAGCAGTTCGGGCGCCTGCACTTGCCGTGCATTCGCCTCAAGCGCCCAGTCTTTTGCGGCGCGGCTGGCACGGCCCAGGGACATCGCCGCCAGCCCTTGCGCGGCCCATTGCACATAGGTGCCCGCCCATATCCGCATCGCCAGCATCGACGGCGTAAAGACCAGCGTCAGCACCGTCGCGATCCCCAGACCGAATACCACCGCCGTGGCCAGCTGTTTCCACCACAGCGCTGTGGGCGAGTTGAACGCATAGCCGCCATTCACGAAATCCAGGCTCAGCCCGAACATCATCGGCGCAAGCCCCGCCATGGTGGTGATGGTGGTCAGCAGGACAGGCCGGATGCGCGCCTCGGCGGTGCGGGTGATCGCCTCGATCCGGGGCATGTAGCGGCTGTATTCCTGATAGGTGTCGATCAACACGATATTGTTGTTCACCACGATCCCCGCCAAGGCGACGATCCCGGTGCCGGTCATGATGATCGAAAACGGCTGGTTCATCACCAGCATTCCGATCAACACGCCCGTGGTCGACAGAACCACCGCCAGCAGGACCAGAATGGCGTTATAGACGCTGTTGAACTGCGCCAGCAGGATGATGAACATCAGCGCCAGCGCCCCGGCGAACGCCTTTTGCAGGAAGGCACCGGATTCCGCCTGATCCTCCTGATCGCCGGTCCATTCATAATCCACACTGTCCGGCAGAACACCGCTGTCCAGCCAGTCGGTCAGCAGCGTTATACGCTCGTTGGCGGTGATCGGAATGTCGGTTTCACCGCCATCCTCGGTTGGGACGGTGCGGGTCATGCCCGACGCCACCCCCGCCTTGATGTCGAAATACCGCGTCTGATCGACCCGGTCGATCTGGGCCAGTTTCTTGACCGGCTGCCGGGTGATGAAATTCGACAGCGGGACCAGCCCATCCTCGGTGCGCACTTTCAATGTGTCCAGCGTGCTCAGCACGCGGTCCTTCTCGGGCAGCCGCACGCGAATGTCGATCTCTTCGTCAGAGGACGGCACGCGCATCGTGTCCAGCAAAATCCCCCGCGTGACCAGCTGCACCATCGCGCCCACCGTGGCCACATCCGCGCCATAACGCCCCGCCTTCTGCACATCGACGTCGATCTGCCAGTCGATCCCCGGCAGCGGCAGCGTGTCCTCGATCTGCCGCAGGCCGGGCGTCTCTTCGAATTTTTCGCGCGCAAGGCGCGTCGCCTCCTGCAGGTCGTCCCAATTGTCGCCCTTCAGGCGCAGTTGCACGGGCTTGGCCGAGGCCGGTCCGCGTGCCTGCGCCAGGATTTCGATCTGAATGCCGGGAAGCTGCTGCAACTGGGCGGTCAGCTCGTTGATGATCGTGTCGCCGTCGAACGCCTCGGCACTGACCGAGCGATTCACGTGCATGCCCAGGAACGGAACGGTGAACCATGTCTCGCGGGTTTGCGGGCGTTCGTCCCAAGGGATCGTCTCAAGCTGGACCTGACCGATCGTGTCCAACGGCGCCTCGGCCCCGCCGGTGTTATTGTTCAGCCCACCCTCACCGGCAAAGGCAAAGGCGGTCTGCACGCCGGGATGCTGCAAGACGATGTCTTCGACCTCGGCCACCAGCGCGTCTTTCTGTTCGATCGACAGGTTGCCGCGCGCCCGGACATAGACAATGGCCTGCTCAGGCTCGGATTCCACAAAGAATTCCGTGCCCTGGTTGTTGTTGACGTAGAAGATCAGGACCGAGCCGACCAGCACGAAGACCATCCCGAAACTGACAATCGGCATGATCGCGTTTCCGGCAATGAAGTGGATCACCCGACCGAAGGGCGATCTTTGATACCCGGCTTTGATCGGCCTGTCGCGCTTTGGAAAAAGCTTTGATTTCAGACGCCCCGTTCCGTTGCGGATGCGCCGCATGATCGCCATGGTCGCCAGCATCGCGGCGATGATGCCCGCAATGCCCGCGGCCGCCAGAACCACCACGCCAAGGCACAGCACAAACACCGAGGCCAGAACCGGAATGACCGAGGCGAAAATGCGGGTCGCCTCCATCGTGGCAAATTGCGCGCTCACATCGTTCAGCAGCACCGGCGCCAGCCACCCCGCCACCGTCAGGGCCGCAAAAGCCGCCGGGAACAGCAGCAGATGCCACAGCCA
>JALQUE010000370.1 GCA_023260815.1 Roseovarius sp. | reverse complement strand
CGAACTCACCCAAATGGTGTCTTCCTCTTGTGGCATACGTTTGCCGACCGGCACACCCCATTGTCCGTTTGAGTGCGCCGGTCCCGCTCGCCCCACCGGCCGCCCTGCCCTCGCCCCGCCACTCCTTCGCCTGCGTCTCGGCCACGGTCCTTCCAGCCAATATCGACCTGCAACAGATTCAACCATTCCGCCACCACCTGTGATGCGTGATCGACTGTGGTAAGCCCGGCGATATTCATGTCGCGACCCCTCATCGCTTGGAGGCCGCTCCGGCTTCAGATTTTTTTCCGAAAGCCGGGGACCGGCAGTGTTCGCAAGTGTTCACCGCCGCGGGCGCAAGTTCATTGACACCCGTCAATGTGCCGCAAGGTGCGGCGTGCGAGCCTAACAGGATGAAGCTTTTCGATCTCAAGCATGAACATGCTCTTGGTCGTGACATTGCGCATTCGGCGGGTTTCTCCGTGGCGTCGTAGAAATGCACCGGTCCGCTGGTGTGATCGGCGAAAGCCCTTTTGCCCGAGAGCTTGCCGGTCATGATGTCTTGATCGTCGATGACATGGTCGATAGCGGCGAGACGATGCTGCGCGCGACCGATACCCTGCTCGCCATTTCACAGGAGTGAAATCTGATGGCTGCGAAGACGTTCCACACCGACACACCCGCTGCTCCCCAGCGGTCCGGACAAGCCATGACCGCTCTTCCGCTCGTGGTCGGCAGGGTCGCTACCCAAGCCTGGATGGAGCTTGGCACCGAAGCCGTCCGGTTTCACTGGATCCGGCTGCAGCAGGACATGAAGACGCCGCAAGCGATACTAGCATGCAAGAGCCTGGACGAACTGCGGGCGGTCCAGTTGGAGTTCCTCACCGCTGCCCAGCAGCAATATGCCGCCGAGGCGGGAAAGATGCTGGACCTTCTTGGCAGCACGGCGGTCAAGGGATTTTCGGTTTCGGGACTGACGCGGCGATTTGACGACGTTCCGCTTTAGGCGGAGCCGTCCAGTCACTCGCCCGCCCGTGCCAGGAGTTGTTCGCTGGGTGGGTAGAGGTAGTCCCGGGTGATCGGCACGGCATCCGCCCTTCGGCAAAGTTGGAACTGGAACACATCCTGCGCCCCGTGCCGGAAGGTCTGCTCCGAGGCCGCAAGATAATAGCGCCACATCCGGACGAACCGCTCATCCTTGAGCGCCGCCGCGACCTCTGCCTTGGCGCTGAAACGATCAAACCAGCAGTGCAGCGTCATCGCATAGTGCAGGCGCAGACACTCGATATCGCCGACCCGTAAGCCGGTATTCTGGATCGCCTCGGCCACCTCCGACAGGGACGGCACATAGCCACCAGGAAAGATATGCTTGGCAATCCAAGGGTTTGTCGCACAGGGCGGCGCAGTGCGCCCGATGGTGTGGATCAGCGCCACACCATCCTCGACCAACCTGTCCCTCACCACATCGAAGAAGGTGCCAAAGTTCGGTGTGCCGACATGTTCGAACATGCCGACCGATACGATCCGGTCATATTGCCCGCGCAGCGAACGGTAATCCGACAGCTCGAACAGCACGCGATCAGCCAGACCCGCTACTTTCGCCCGTTCTCGGGCAATCGTCAGTTGCTCTTGCGACAGGGTGATCGCGGTCACCTTGGCGCCGTAATCACGCGCCAAGGTCAGGGCAAGCCCGCCCCAGCCACAGCCGATTTCCAGCACGTTCATCCCGGGCTCGATCAACAGCTTGCGGGCGATGTGTGCCTTCTTAGCGGCTTGCGCCGCGTCAAGCGAAACGGTGCTGTCGGGAAAATAGGCGCAAGAATACTGCCGGTCGGAATCGAGGAACAGATCATAGATCGAAGGAGTCAGGTCATAGTGATGCGCCACATTGCGCCGGGCCCGGGCTTCGGGATTTGATTGGTCCCGCAGCCGCCGAAGGTGGCGCAGGGTCGTGAGCGCCCGGGCAGACAGGCTCAGATCGGCGGAATTCGCCCTGTTCCGCACCACGATCTCCAAAAGGCCCTGCACGTCATCGCCCTCGATGATCAGTGAGCCTTCCATGTAGCATTCGCCCAAGACCAGTTCGGGATCGAGAAGCAGCCGCCGCGCCGTCCCCGCATCCCTGATGGACACGACAACCGCGCTGCCGCGACCGTTACCGAACGCCATTTCCGGACCGTTGCCGACACGGACGCGCAAATCACCGTCGCGGATCATGCTGCGCAGAAACCTAGTAAACAGAACTGTCCACATTGTCCCTCCATTCCCTCGGACTTCGTTTATGCTCTCTCGGTGACCGCTACGCGGCATTGACGGTCGTCAACTGGACATGCTCCCCCGGTTTGCAAGGCCATCAGGCGCGTTGCATGATCATGCCCGCCGGGGGGAAGGTTTGCTGTGAGGTCCCGCTTGCGTCGAAGACAGTCCTGAGCGGTTTGGGCCTGAGCGAAAGGGGTCGTAACGGGCCTGAGCCCTGACCACATTCGCATCTGCATCGGATTCATCGCCCCTCGAACCCGTGGCCGGTCTGATCCTACGAAGGATCACACAAAAGGAACTGTCCGTTTCCACACATAAGCTAGCAACCGTGATCCTCGACGCCATCGCGTGGAAGGAGGGCTACAACGGGCTGCCGTGAGGTACGACCGCCTTCACGCTCGTCGACCTTGCGTCCAAGGTGGCCATCTCACGCCAGTACCTGACAGAGCTGCTGGCTAAACTCGAGGCGTCCGAGTTGGAGTTGGAGCGAGAAAAGCCAAACGGCAAGTTCGTCCCCTGGCCTTCAACCGGTCGCGGGGGAACTACAAGATTCCGGCCGGCTTCCTGCTTGGTTTCATGTGCCGATGGCGAACCTCGCCAGGTACAGTGAGCCGATCATTTGCACTGAGGCCAAAAGATGCTCGACCAAGACGGCCTTGCGGTCAGAGAAGATCGGCGAATTGCTCAAGGTCCGCTACAGCGGCAACCAAACCCTGTTGGGTCAGGATTGACAGATACTCGTCAACGCTCTTGGGTGGGTTCCTGGGGCGCGCGCGAACTTTGCGCAGCGCTGAGCAGACCAAACCTGGCGCGAGAAACAGCTGGTTCCGAATAAAAGTCCTCGGGGTGCTGGGACTCGATGCCGAAGGGCGAAAGGCTCTCGGGCGGGAAGTCTTTCAGATTCTGCGTGACAATCGCGTCACAGCGCCCGAAGATCGCGGCCGCCAGAACGTGTCGATCGTCGGGATCCGGCAACGTGAGGGCCGGCACCAAGGCCTCATAGCCGGTGACAGTCAGTCGCGTGTAGCCCTGTCCATCAAGTCGCGGGTTCGCTCCAGTTCCGCCCGCTCCCGATGCGGTTCATTGCGCAGAAGCGCGTCGATCCATTCCCGATGGATGTCAGCCGTCCACTTCGCCTTGAAAAGATCCGTGACCGCCAATTGGATTAGCGCGTCCCGCATCGGTGCGGGGTAGAGGACACTTGCGTCGAACAGGACCGTGTATTGGCTCATTTCGAGCCATAGCCCATGTCCTGGTCCTGTGCGTCGGCAGTCAGTTGATCGAGGACGGCTTCGCGCTCGGTGTCGATGGCTGCCTTGTACGACA
>JALQUE010000308.1 GCA_023260815.1 Roseovarius sp. | reverse complement strand
GGGACGGTGTTCTGATCGTGACGGATCTGTTCGGGGATCGCCGTCGAACCTGTCGCTGAAGGCCTGTCAGCCGTCGGATCGGCGGATTCTCTATGGGGCGAACCTGCCGATGCTGATCAAGTTGGCCAAGAGCCGGCACCTGCCGGTCCACGAGGCCGCGCGATCCGCGCTTGACGCGGGGCGCAAATACATAGACAGCCACAGCGTTTCGAACGGTGAGGCCCAAAGGTAGAAGATCCATGTCCGACACGATTACGCGCCATCTGGAAATCATCAACGAAAAGGGCCTGCATGCGCGCGCCGCGGCACGGCTGGTCGAGGTGGTCGAGGGGTTTGACGCGCGGGCCGAGGTGTCGATGGAGGGTCAGTCGGCGGGCGGTGACAGCATAATGGGCCTTTTGATGTTGGCAGCGTCGAAAGGAACCACTATTGACGTTCAAACCTCGGGACCGGATGCCGAGGCGCTGGCCGATGCGGTACAGGCGCTTGTGGCCAACCGGTTCGGCGAGGATATGTGAACCAACCGCGCAGCGATGCGCGACGGGACGGGACGAGACCACGTGGTTGAACACGTTGAGCAACACGCGCAGGGCCAGGACGACGAGACGGTGAACTTCACGAAGTATGACCGCCGCAGCCTGACCTATGCCAATTCGTTCGACAAACCCATGACGTCCCGGACGATCCGAGCGATCGAATGGTTTACCGGCAAGCTGACGATCCTGCGGATGATCCAAGAATTCGAACGGCGCGGCGCCCCCACGGGCCAGCCTTTCTGGCGCGCGGCGCTGGATACGATGGGGATCGACCTGCTGACGCCCGAGGCCGAATTGATGAACATCCCCAGCGAAGGGCCGGTGGTGGCGGTGGCCAACCACCCGCACGGGCTTGTGGATGGGATGATCCTGGCCGATCTGATCGGGCGGCGGCGCACGGATTACAAGATCCTGACGCGCGCGCTGCTGACCGGGATCGACGAGGTGGCGGCCTCGTACATGATCGCGGTGCCGTTTCCCCATGAGCCTGACGCACAACGCAAAAGCGTTGAGATGCGCGCCAAGGCGATGGCGCATCTGAAGGAAGGCGGGCTGATCAGCGTGTTCCCGTCGGGCGTGGTGGCGTCGAGCGACACGATGTTCGGTCCGGTGATCGAGCGCGAATGGAACGTGTTCACGGCACAGATGATCCGCCGGTCCGGGGCAACGGTGGTCCCGATCTATTTTCCCGGAGCCAATTCGCGTTGGTACCAGATGGCCAACCGCATCTCGGCGACGCTTCGGCAGGGGTTGCTGTTGCACGAGGTCGTGCACAGCTGCAATAAGCCGCAGCGCCCTGTGGTCGGCGCGCCCGTGAGTGCGGAACGCATGAAGATGCTCGACAGCGATCCGCGCGGCTTCATGGCGTGGCTGCGCGAGCATACGCTGGAGCTTGGCCGCGATCTGAACGACGGCTGAGGCCGCGAATTTTCTGCGAAAATTCTAGCGGGGCGACGGAGGTTTCAAGCATGTCGCGGTGAGGTGGTGTCGCCCAACCCCATGACTGCGTTATGCGTGGTCAACCCTGTCGCATGAGGTTTGATGCCTACATGTTTCTGTTTGTACGCGATATGCAGTGCCCCGTTCACGGGTTGCACGCGTTCCGCGTTCGCTGATGCCGCAGGGTAAAGGCGGGCCGCTTTAGGTAAAATTCGCGGTGTTGGAGCGGGAGAATTTTCTGCGAAAATTCATGACGGTGAGGGGTGAATTTTCAGTGAAAATTCTCATGGCAAAAAGCTTGAAGCCGTCCGCCGTCACCCTGAGACATCCGTGAAAGGTGGCATGCGTGCAAGGATCGGATGCAGCACAGTGTGTCGCGCAAGGCCGTGATGCAGGGTGTTCACGAAACTCTTTTAGGTGGAAAAACTGTTGGAGACATGCACCGGGCGACATCCCATGTCGTAAACCGAGATGACCGCTTGCGAGGGCTGCACCTGTCCTAAGCGCCTGGCTTAGGCGCCCGACATAGCCGCCCGATCAGCGCGTCGGCACCGGCACCTCACCGCGGTAATCATAGAACCCCCGCCCTGTCTTGCGGCCCAGCCATCCGGCTTCGACATATTTCGTCAACAAGGGGCAGGGGCGGTATTTGGTATCGGCCAAACCATCATGCACAACGTTCATGATCGCCAAACAGGTGTCCAGACCGATGAAATCCGCCAGTTCCAGTGGTCCCATCGGGTGATTGGCGCCCAGCTTCATCGACTGGTCGATCGACTGGACGTTTCCGACCCCCTCATACAGCGTATACACCGCTTCGTTGATCATCGGCATCAGGATGCGGTTGACGATGAAGGCGGGAAAATCCTCGGCTGAGGCGGCGGTTTTTCCCAGTTTCTCGACCACGGTGAGGCAGGCATCATAGGTGGGCTTGTCGGTGGCGATGCCGCGGATAAGTTCGACCAGCTGCATGACCGGCACGGGGTTCATGAAGTGAAACCCCATGAATTTCTCAGGGCGATCCGTGCGGCTGGCAAGCCGCGTGATCGAGATCGACGACGTGTTCGAAGTCAGGATCGTATGTGGCTGAAGATGCGGCAGCAAGGCGTCGAAGATCGCCTGCTTGACCGTTTCCCGCTCGGTCGCGGCTTCGATCACCAGATCGGTGGCGCCCAGATCGGTGAGCGTGAGGGTGGGCGTGATGCGCCCAAGGGCGCTGTCCATCTCGTGCTGGGTGATCTTTTCGCGGCTGACCTGACGCTCCATGTTGCGGGTCATTGTCACGATGGCCTTGTCCAGCATGTCCTGGCTGATGTCATTCAACATCACCTCGAATCCGGCAAGGGACATGACATGCGCAATGCCGTTGCCCATCTGGCCTGCGCCGACCACGCCGATTTTCCGGATCTCCATTGGCCCACCTTTCCTGTTCACGCGGCCACAATAGGCCTGCAGGGGTGCGGGCCGCAAGGGCTGCTGATTGTTAAAATTCTAGATGAAATGGCGCATTAGGAGTTTGTCAACGCGGCCACGCCATCCTGCGCGTGGGTGAGTTGGAATCGGTGGGAAAAGATGAACCACGACAAAGCGAAGGGGCGTGCGCCCCTTGACTATGAGCCGTGCCGTTACGCGGGATCGAACCTGGTGTTCCGGGGACCGCAGCGATGCGTCGCACAAGACTATGTTGCGTTTCTTGGCGGGTCGGAGACCTATGGCCGGTTCATCCGGACGCCGTTTCCGGCGCTGGTGGAAGAGCGGCTGGGCGTGCCCTGTGTGAATTTTGGCTGGCCCAATGCCGGGCCGGATGTGATGTCGGGCGATGCGGGGCTGGACCGGCTGGTGGCGCGGGCGCGGGCGGTGGTGCTGCAGGTTCCCGGGGCGCTGAACCTGTCCAACAGGTTCTACCGGGTGCATCCGCGAAGAAACGATCGGTTCCTGCGGGCGACGCGGCCCTTGCAAAGCCTGTTTCCGGATGTGGATTTCACCGAATACACTTTCACGCGGCATCTGCTGAAAAGCCTGCAGGGTCTTGCGCCGGAACGGTTCGATCTGGTGCGAGACGAGTTGCGCACGGCATGGGTGGAGCGGATGATCGATCTGGTCGATCGGATCGAACCGCCGGTCATCATGTTGTGGTTTGCGGCGCGTCTGCCCGAGCGGGGCGCGCAACGGCCCGAGGTGGTCTATGACCCGGCCTTCGTGACGCGCGCCATGCTGGATATGGTGTCTGCGCATGCCGTGCGGCTGGTCGAGGTCACGACCAGCGCCCAGGCAAGGCGGCTGGGGACCGCAGGGATGGTCTTTGCGCAAGCCGAGGCGGAGGCTGCGCGCTGCTTGCCGGGGCCTGTCGCCCATGTTGAGGCGGCACAGGCGCTGCTTCCGGCCTTGCGCGACGTGTTGGGCGGGGTGGGAGGCACAGGCACAGGTGTTGCGACAGGCACAGGTGTCGCAACGGGCACAGGTATCGCAACGGGAACGGGTCCCGTGCGGTTGGTGTTACGGTGAGAGCGGACAAGAAAAAGGCCCGCCATGGGGGCGGGCCTTTGCAGGGAGCAGGGATCGGCGCGCAGCCGATGCCGGATCAGCCCAGCTTTTCGGTCAGTTCCGGGACGGCGGCGAACAGATCGGCGACGAGGCCGTAATCGGCGACCTGAAAGATCGGCGCTTCTTCGTCTTTGTTGATCGCGACGATGATCTTGCTGTCCTTCATCCCGGCAAGGTGCTGGATCGCGCCCGAGATGCCGACGGCGATATACAGTTCCGGCGCCACGACCTTGCCGGTCTGGCCAACCTGCCAGTCGTTCGGGGCAAAGCCCGAATCGACGGCCGCACGCGAGGCGCCGACGGCGGCGCCCAGCT
>JALQUE010000238.1 GCA_023260815.1 Roseovarius sp. | reverse complement strand
TAGACCCGGAAGCACACCAGCCAGGAACATCCGGCCCACCGAGACTTCGACCGCGGCGGCATAGACCACCATCACGATCGAGGGCGGGATCAGGATGCCAAGCGTGCCGGCATTGGCGATCACGCCCGCCGCGAAATCCTTGGTGTAGCCCACCTGGCGCATTCCGGCGATCACGATCGTGCCGATCGCCACCACGGTCGCGGGGCTTGACCCCGACAGCGCGGCGAACAGCATGCAGGCAAACACCCCCGCGATGGCCAGACCGCCATGCAGATGCCCCACGCAGGCGATGGAAAAGCGGATGATCCGTTGCGCCACGCCGCCCGTCGTCATGAAGGACGAGGCCAGAATGAAGAACGGGATCGCCAGCAGGGTGTAATGCCCCTCGAACGCCTCGAACAAGGTGCCCGCCACCGACGCCAGCGAACTTTCGGAAAACCACAGCAGGAACAACGTGGAGCTGAGGCCAAGCGAGACCGCGATCGGCACACCGATCAGCATCAGACCGATGACCATGCAGAAAAGCAGTAAGACTTCCATCAGACACGGTCTCCGTTATTGGAATTGGCCTTGGTGTTGGAATTGGCCTTCGTGTTGGCCTCGGCGGTGTTGGCCTCGGCCTCGTTTCTGGCGCGGGCCTCGTTGAGGTCGTCTTCGACCTCGTGGCTGGCGACCAGGCGGTCGGCCTCGCCTTTCCAGATCGCGACGGCGACCTGTGCAAAGCGGAAGGTCAGCAGCAGCATCGACACCGGCAGCACCAGATAGGGGATCACCTTGGGCAGCTTTTCATAGCGTTCGCCGTAGTTGATCAGATCCTCCAGAAACCGGAACGGCGCCAGCATCGGGATGTCCTGCACCTCGTAGAAGCTTTGGCTGCGGGCGGACATGTCGAACCCGGTGGGGAACCACCGCCCCGAAGTGGGCGGCAGATCGGCGAAGACCGCCCAGTAATCATACGCACCCTTGAGCAGCAGCAGCGAAAAGGCCAGGCAACACCCGACCGAGATCAGCCCCAACACCCGCCTGACCGGGGCCGAGAGCATGTTGAGGATCGCATCCACCCCCAGATGGGCGCGGGTCTTGACCGCATAGGAGGCGCCCAGCAGGACAAGCCAGCCGAACATGAACACCGTGAATTCCAGTGCCCAGAGAATGTTGGAATTGAACAGGTACCGTGTGACCACATTGGCGAAGGTCACCAATGTCATCAGCCCGAGAATGGCGGCGATCACCGTTTCCTCGATCCGGTCGGTCAGGCTGCGACGGCGGGTCTGCATCTTGCCCCCTCCCATGAATGGTTAAGAAAAGGGCGGGCCGTTGTGACATGGCCCGCCCGGTCACGCTGCGCCGGGGGCGCAGTCGTTCAGCTTACATGCTTGCGTTGATCGCCTGGGCCGCGTCGATGTTGTCCTGGCCCACATCTTCCTTGAACTGGTCCCAGACGGGGTTCATGGCGTCGACCCACTTTGCGCGCTGCTCCGGGGTCAGTTCGCGGACAACGCCGCCGGCGTCGATGATCGCCTGCTTGGCCTCTTGGTTGACGCGGGTGGACTCGCTGTTGCGGGTCTGGGTCACTTCGCCGAGGATCGTCAGGAACTGCTCGCGCACCGGGGCGTCCAGACCGTTGAGCCAGTCGATATTGGTGACCACAAGATAGTCGATCACACCGTGGTTGGTCTCGGTGATGCCGTCCTGCACTTCGAAGAACTTCTTGCCGTAGATGTTCGACCAGGTGTTTTCCTGACCGTCCACGACGCCCTGCTGCAGCGCGCCATACACTTCCGAGAAGGCCATTTTCTGCGGGCTGCCGCCGATGGCTTCCATCTGCGCCACAAGCACGTCCGAGGACTGCACGCGGAACTTGAGGCCGTTCGCGTCCGACGGCTCGATCAGGGGCACGTTGGCCGACATCTGCTTCATGCCGTTATGCCAGTAGGCCAGACCCTGCAGGCCGCGGCGCTGCATGGAATCCAGCATCGCCTGACCGCTTTCGGAGGCCTGGAATGCGTCGACCGCGTCGATGTTCTCGAACATGAATGGCAGATCGAACAGGCGGAACTGCTTGGTGAACTTCTCGAATTTCGACAGCGAGGGCGCGGCCAGCTGGACATCGCCCTGCAGCATCGCCTCGAGCACCTTGTTGTCGTTATAAAGTGTGGAGTTCGGATAGACCTCCATGCACATGGTGCCGTTCATCTCGTCGTTGATGCGGGTCTCGAGGAGGGATGCGGCGATCCCCTTGGGGTGCTTGTCGGTGTTGGTGACGTGGCTGAACTTGACGACGATCTCGCCATCGTCGCAGGCCGCCGATGCGGCGCCTGCGGTTACGGTCAACGCCAGAGCCGTTGCGGCTGCGGTGACGAATTTCATGAGTGTCTCCTCCCTTGGTTTGACACGATCCGTGATCTCTGCCCGGAGGCAGGATGGCCGGATGGTTTCGCATGGCGGCCATGCGCTCAAGGCATGCGGGGGAAAAAGTGGGATATCTAAAATAATTAAATTATATCAGATATTTAGGGATTTATTTTGCGCACAAGCATGATGCTGCAGCACAGCATTGTGCGACTTCTCGCACGCGGCGCGGCGCGATTGTGCGGATTTCCGCACAGTCCCCTGCAGGGCCGGGGCGCAAGGATTTTGCAAAATCCTTGCCCGCGCGCGGGGTGAGTCGCGGATCGCTTCTGCGTCTGCCGGGGCGGGGCGACCGGGTCAGGCTGTGGCGCGAAACGCGTCAGCCCTGCCGGTAATCCTCGGGTCGGATGCCGTAGCGCGCCAGCTTGTCGTAGAAGGTCTTGCGCGGCAGTTTCAGGGTCTTGGCCGCCTCCGAGGCGCGGCCGTTCTGTCGGCTGAGGGCCGCCACAAGCAACGAGCGTTCCACCCGCGCCATCTGTTCGGCCAGCCCCAGTTCGGCGGAATCCTGCATATCCTCGGGCATGCCCAGCACAAAGCGCATCGCGGCGCTCATCAGCGAGCGTGTGTTGCCCGGCCAATCGCGGGCCATCAGCGCCGCGATCTGATCGGGCGCGATTTCCGGCGCGGCCAGCCCGGCCTGCTCGGCGGCCTGGGCCACGTAATGCCGGAACAGCACCGGGATATCCTCGGGGCGTTCGGCCAGCGACGGGATGCGCACGGGCATCACATCCAGCCGGTAATACAGCTCGGCGTTCAGTGCGCCGCGCGCGACCTCGGTCGCCAGATCGGCGGTCGAGCCTGCGATGATCCGGGCACCGGTGCCTTGCTCCATATGTTCCAGCAGGGCGTATTGCGCGGGGTCGGGCAGTGCCGCGACCTCGTCCAGAAACAGGCTGCCACTGGTGGCGTCGGCCAGCGCAGAGTCCAGCGTGACCGCATCCAGCGTCGCGGCGGGGCGTTTCACGAAAGGGCCTGTGGCATGCGGCGACATCAGGTGGATGACCTCGGCCACCTTGGGCACGCCCGCGCCCGCCGGCCCGGTGACCAGAACCTCGGCGCGGGTGCGGGCCACCGCGCGAACCCGTGAGCGCAGGTCTTCGGCATGCTGCGAGGTGCCGTGCAGCATCCGCGCCGCCGGGTCGCCGGTTTCCAGTTGCGCCTTGAGCCGCCGGTTTTCCAGCACCAGCGCGCGGGTCTGCAGCGCGCGGTGCAGCACCGGCAGCAGATCGTCCGGCGCGCAGGGCTTTTCCAGAAAGTCGAATGCGCCGCGCGCCATCGCCTCGACCGCCATCGGAATGTCGCCCTCGCCGGTCAGCAGCACCACGGGCATCTCGGGATCGACCTTCTGCGCGTGGTCCAGCAGGTGAAACCCGTCGCGCCCCGGCATCCGGATGTCCGACAGCACGATGCCCGCAAACGCCGGCGAGATATGGTCCTTGGCCTCGATGAACGAGCCTGCCGCGATTGTCCGCAGATCGGCCAGATCAAGCGTCTGGGTCAGCGCCTCGCGCACCATGGCGTCATCGTCCACCACCAGCACGGTTGCGGGCGTGTCGGTCATTCTGCAGCCTCCGTTCTGGCGGGCCAGCGTTCCAGCTCGATGCGGAAGACCGCGCCGCCGCTATCGGCATTGCGGCCCCTGAT
>JALQUE010000163.1 GCA_023260815.1 Roseovarius sp. | reverse complement strand
GCCGAGGATCATGGCTGGACGCTTTTGTCGGACAGCTCGTGGCCGGGGTATTTCGATCTGCCGCACCGCTTGATGGAGGGGTATCTGGCGATGGCCGCCGAGGCGACCCGGCAAATGCCCGAAGCGCCCACGCATATCTTTCTGCAGGCCGGTGTCGGCGGGCTGGCGGGGGCCTGTGCCGCGCTGTTCCGCGAGGTGTGGGGGCAGGCGCCCTGCATCGTGGTGGTCGAACCCGAGGCGGCCCCGGCGCTGGCCGCGTCGATCCGTGCGGGACGCCCCGTTGCCACGCAAGGCCCGGTGTCGTGCATGGGGCGGCTGGATTGCAAGGCGCCGTCGCTGATTGCGCTGAGGGGGCTGGCGCGGGATGCCGATCTGTTCGTCACGATTTCCGATGCCGAGGCCGAGGCGGTGCTGTCGGATCTGGCCGGACGCGGGCTTGCCACCACCAGTTCGGGTGCTGCAGGTGTGGCGGCGATGCGGCTGATGGGGCTGGATGCGGATGCGCGGGTCTTGTGCATCCTCAGCGAAGAGGCCGAGGCATGAGCCGTGGCTTTGCTGTCGATGACTACACGGCGCGACTGGCCCGCGCGCAGGCCGGAATGCAGCACGAGGGTCTGGGCGCGATTTTGCTGACGACGCAGCCGGATGTGCTTTACTTCACGGGGTTTCTGACGCGGTTCTGGGAAAGCCCCAGCCGGCCTTGGTTTGTGATCCTGCCAGCACAAGGCGATCCGGTGGCGGTGATCCCGTCGATTGGCGCGGCGCTGATGGGCACAACCTGGATCAAGGATATCCGCACATGGTCGGCGCCGGACCCGGTGGATGACGGCGTGAGCCTGCTGGCCGATGCGCTGCGCGAGATTGGTGGCCCGGTCGGGGTGCCGTCGCATCTGGAGACGCATCTGCGGATGCCGCTGGCGGATTTTGACCGGGTCAAGGCGGCGTCAGGTCAGGTGTTCACCGATGACCGGCGGATCGTGGCGGGGTGCCGCGCGATCAAGTCCGACGCGGAGATCGCCAAGATCGCGGATATCTGCGCCATCGCCGGACGGGCCTTTGACCGGGTGACCGAGATCGCGGCCCCCGGTGTGGCGCTGTCGCAGGTGTTTCGCGATTTTCAGCGATTGCTGCTGGAGGAGGGCGCGGATTGGGTGCCGTATCTTGCGGGCGGTGCCGGGCCGGAGGGGTATGGCGACGTGATCTCGCCTGCGACGGACGCGCCGCTGGCGGCGGGGGATGTGCTGATGCTTGATACCGGCGCGGTGCGAGACGGATATTTCTGCGATTATGACAGGAATTTCGCGATCGGTGCGGCCAGTGACGCGCAGCGCGCGGCCCATGCGCGCCTGATCGAGGCGACCCAAGCCGGGCTTGAGGCCGCGCGCCCCGGCGCAACGGCCAGCGACGTCTGGCGCGCAATGGCCGATATCGTCGGTGGTGGTGAAGGGGCCGGGCGGCTTGGGCATGGCTTGGGCCTGCAACTGACCGAAGGCCTGTCGCTGACGGCCCGTGATCACACCGAGTTGCGCGCAGGCATGGTGATCACGCTGGAGCCGGGGATCAAGACCGCGCCAGGCCGGATGATGGTGCATGAGGAAAACATCGTCATCACCGACGGGACACCGCGGGCACTGTCGCCGCTGGCGGGGCCGACCCTGACCGTGATCTGAGGCGCCCACAAAAGCGGCGTTATGCGCGTAAAACAAGCGATCCATGAAGTGCTGATGCGGTCAGGGCGCGTCTGCCCAAAAAAAAGGCCGAGCACTAAGCTCGGCCGAAGTCCAACAGGGAGGTATGAAGGTGAGGCGCGAGGCCGTCACCGTCATGACCGGGAGATAGGGGCTGTTTTTAGACCATTCAAGAAAAAAAATGCCGCAGGTGCAGCATGTCCGCCATGCGCGTGATGCATAGCACAAACACAATGTGACTATGTTGTCAGCTAACTGCCTGTTCTCTGATCTTTTTTCGGTAGGCGATGATCTCTTCCTGAACGAATTCACGGAACGCCGCGATGCGCTTGGAGTGGCGCAATTCCTCGGGATAGGCGAGGAAAACGGGGACTTCGACGGAATGCACGTCAGGCAGCACCCGGACGAGATCGGGAAAGTCATGCGTCAGGTAATCCGGCAGCACACCGATTCCCAGGTTGTGCAGGACGCCTTGCAGCACGCCGAAATAGTTGTTCACCGTCAGCAAGGACGGCACGTCATGGGTCATCAGTTCATTGACCAGCGTGGCGCCGGCGCCAACCTGCGCCGAGCGCGGGTTCTGACAGATCAGGCGGTGATGCTTGAGATCGTCGGGACCGGCCGGGGTGCCGCGGCTTTCGAGATAGCTGGTCGAGGCGAAGAGGCACATATGCACGCTCATCAACCGTTTGCGGATCAGGTCGGCCTGGCTTGGCTCTTTCATGCGGATCGCGACATCGGCCTCGCGCATCGGCAGGTCGAGAACGCGTTCTTCCAGCATCAGGTCGATCTTGAGATCGGGGTATTTCGCGTAAAGCTGGGGCAGGCGCGGGGCAAGCCACAGCGTGCCGAAGCCGATCGTGGTGGTCACGCGCAATTCGCCGAACACCTCTTCCTCGCTGTCGCGGATGCGGGCGGTGGCGGCGTCAAGGCGTTTGAGCATCGCGCGGGTCGCATCGAACAGCAATTCGCCCTGTTCCGTGAGAATCAGGCCGCGCGCATGGCGGTGAAACAGGGTGGTGTTCAGCGATTCCTCAAGCGCGCGGACCTGCCGCGAGACGGCAGATTGCGACAGGTGCAGGTGGTCTCCGGCATGGGTGAGGCTTCCTGCATCCGCAACGGCATGAAAGATTCTTAGCTTGTCCCAATCCATAACGGCAACTTTCATTTAAAATTCCACCCGCACACCGAAATAGCAGAAAATCATCACATGACCACGGCGGTTCCGTGGAAAAACAATGAAATTCCGCTTGGTAGGTCACAGATTGTGACCTATTATTGATCTATAATATAGGCATGGTGCTGGGCACCGGAAGGGAAACGCGCGATGAGCCAGGAAAAAGTATCCCTCAACGACCGATTTGACCTCACAAAGTCATCTGTGCTGCTGAATGGCACACAAGCACTCGTTCGGCTGATGATGATGCAGGCCGCGCGCGACCGCGCGGCGGGGTTGAACACTGCGGGGTATGTGACGGGCTATCGCGGGTCGCCGCTTGGCGCGGTGGATATGCAGATGATGCGCGCCGAGCGTCCTTTGAAAGAAGCGGGGATCCTGTTTCAACCGGGACTGAACGAGGATCTGGCCGCCACGGCGCTTTGGGGAACCCAGCAGGCCGAATTGCGCGGTGAGGGCAAGTATGACGGCGTTTTCGGGCTTTGGTACGGCAAGGGGCCGGGGGTGGACCGGTCGGGCGACGTGATGCGCCATGCCAATATGGCGGGCAGTTCGAAACATGGCGGCGTCCTGATGGCGATGGGGGATGACCATACCGGCGAATCCTCGACCGTGTGTCATCAATCGGATTGGGCGATGGTGGATGCCTATATGCCGGTCCTGTCGCCGGCCGGGGTGCAGGAAATTCTGGATTACGGGCTTTATGGCTTTGCGCTGAGCCGGTTTGCCGGGGTGTGGTGCGGACTGAAGACGATGAAGGACACCGTTGAGGTGACCAGCGTCGTGGATGGCCGCCCCGACCGGATGCAGTTCGTCACGCCTGAATTCGACATGCCGGAGGGCGGGCTGAACATCCGGCTCAACGATCACTGGATTCCGCAAGAAGCACGGGTGATCGATCACAAGAGGTTCGCCGCAGAAGCCTTTGCACACGCAAACAAAATCGACAAACGGGTCTGGGGCAAGCCCGGCGCGAAAATCGGGTTTGTCGCTGCCGGCAAGAACTGGCTTGATCTGGTGCATGCGCTGGACCTGCTTGGGATCGACGCCACGGAAGCCGACCGCTTGGGCCTGACCACCTACAAGATCGGCCAGACCTTTCCGGTGGATATGCGCGGCTTTCACGACTGGGCCGAGGGGCTGGACCTGATCGTGGTGGTCGAGGAAAAGCGCAAGCTGATCGAAATTCAGATCAAGGAGGCGATTTTCGACAACCGGCGCGGCAGACGGGTCTATGGCTGGTACAAGGGCGGCGCGGGTAGCATGCACAGCGAAGAGCTGTTTCCGACGCGCATGGCGCTTGATCCGGTGATGATCGCGGAAAAGATTGGCGGCGTCCTGATCGAAGAGGGGCGCGGCACCGACCGTATCCGCGCCGGGCTGGCCGAGATCGCCGAGGCGCGCAAGGCCGACAATGCCGAGGATATCGCGGCACGCCTGCCGTATTTCTGCGCCGGCTGTCCGCATAATACATCGACCAACCTGCCCGAGGGCAGCCGCGCCTATGCCGGAATTGGCTGTCATATCATGGCGTTGTGGATGGATCGTGAGACCAGCGGCTATACGCATATGGGGGGCGAAGGGGCCAACTGGATCGGCGAGGCGCCGTTCTCGGAGCGTGGCCATGTGTTCCAGAATATCGGCGACGGGACTTATAACCATTCGGGCATTCTGGCGATCCGGGCGGCGGTGGCGGCGGGCGTCACCATGACCTACAAGATTCTCTATAACGATGCCGTGGCGATGACTGGCGGTCAGGGCAATGAGGGCGGGCTGAGCCCGGACCGGATCGTGCGCGAATTGCAGGCGATGGGCGTGCGGGACGTGGCCGTTGTCTTTGACGCCAAGGAAGAACCGGATCGTGCGCTGTTTCCCAAGGATATCGGCTGGCACGAGCGGGCAGAGCTGCCTGTCGTGCAAGAAAAGTTACGTGAAATCAGTGGCGTGTCGGCCATTGTTTATGTGCAGACCTGTGCCGCTGAAAAGCGCCGTCGCCGCAAGCGGGGCACCTTTCCGGATCCGGACAAGCGGGTGTTCATCAATACCGATGTTTGCGAGGGATGCGGCGATTGCGGGGTGCAGTCGAATTGCGTGGCGATCACGCCCGTCGAGACCGAGTTGGGGCGCAAGCGGGCGATTGACCAGTCGGCCTGCAACAAGGATTTCAGCTGTCTCAAGGGGTTTTGCCCGTCCTTCGTGACGCTGGAGGGCGCCACGATCCGCAAGGAGGCCGCAAGCGATCTGGTTTTGCCGGACCTGCCCGATCCGGCCCTTCCGATGATCCGAGGCACGCATAACGTGGTGATCACCGGCGTGGGGGGCACGGGGGTCGTGACCATCGGCGCGGTGTTGGCGCAAGCGGCGCATCTGGATGGCAAAGGGGCCAGCATGATGGAGATGGCGGGGCTTGCCCAGAAGGGCGGCGCCGTGCATATCCATTGCCGCATCGCGGAAAAGCCAAGCGATATCAGTGCGATCCGTGTGGCGACGGGTGAGGCGGACGCGGTGATCGGCGGGGATCTGGTGGTGTCGTCGGGGGCGAAAACCCTTGGGCTGATGCGACAGGGGCGCACGGGGGCAGTGGTCAACAGCCACGAGGTGATGACCGGCGATTTCACCCGCGATACCGAGTTTCGGCTGCCGTCTGACCGGCTGAAGCTGGCGCTGCAATCGCGGCTGCGGGAGGCTGTGCAACTGGTCGATGCACATGAGCTGGCGCGGGTCACGATGGGAGACTCGATCTTTTCCAACATGATCGTCTTTGGCGCGGCGTGGCAGCGCGGGCTGATCCCTGTTGGGGAACAGGCCATTCTGGACGCGATTGCGCTGAACGGCGCGGCGGTCGCGCAAAACCAGCGGGCCTTCCGGATCGGGCGATGGGCGGCGGTGCATCCCGACAGGGCGGCGCAGCAGATCACCCCCAATGTGGTCGAGATGCCGCGCAGTCCGGAGGAAGCCATCGCCTACCGGGCAGAGCATCTGACCGCCTATCAGGGCAAGCGGCTGGCCAAGCGATACCTGCGGCTGCTGGACAGGATCGAGGATGCAAAGCTGCGGGACGCCGTCGCCAAGGGTTACCATAAGCTATTGGCCTACAAGGACGAATACGAGGTTGCCCGGCTGTTGCTGGCCACCCGCGAGAAGGCGCGGGCCGAGTTCGATGGCGATTTCGACATGACGTTTCATCTGGCGCCGCCGCTTCTGGCGCGCAAGGGTGCGGATGGGCGGCCGCAGAAACGCGCGTTCGGTGCGTGGATGGAGCGGCCGATGCGGGTGCTGGCAGGGCTGAAATGGCTGCGCGGCACGCCGGCGGACCCGTTCGGCTATACCGCCGAGCGCAAGATGGAGCGCGCGCTGATCCGGCAATACGAGAGCGACATCGCCGAGGTGCTGCCCAAGCTGACCGACGACACGCGCGACGCGATCGTGGCTCTGGCGGAATTGCCGTTGCAGATCAAAGGCTTCGGCCCGGTCAAACAAGCCAATGAGGCGCACGCGGCCAAGACGCGCGAGGCGTTGCTGGCGACGATCCGCGCGGGTGGGGCGCCGGTGGCACAGGCGGCGGAATAAGTGTCATGAAAACGTCATCGTGGCTGGTCACAACGGTCATGGGTTCCTAACAGGGCCGTCGTTTTGACGGGCGACATGACCATGCAGCAGCACAGGCAGAGTGCACGCGATATCAGCTATGCGCATTCGGCGCAGACACGCGGTGGGCGGGCGATGATTCGCGCGATGGAGAACATGACCGGGCGGATCGGCCTGATCAACCGCGCGCGCGGTTACGAGCATGAGGTGGCGGATGGGCGCGACTTCTGGCAGGTGATGGTGGACCGCTACGGTCTGACACTGGATGTTGTGGGCGGCAGCCTTCAGAGCCTCCCGCAAACCGGGCCGCTGATCGTGATCGCCAACCATCCCTACGGGATTCTGGATGGGTTAATGATGGGCCACATCCTGAGCTGCACGCGGGGCGATTTTCGCATTCTGGCGCATCATGTTTTCCGCAAGGCGGAAGATCTGAACAGGGTGATTCTGCCGATCAATTTCGACGATACGAAAGAGGCGCTGAAGCTGAACCTCGAGACGCGCAAGACCGCGCTGGCGTATCTGGGGCAGGGGGGCGCCATCGGGATATTTCCCGGCGGCACGGTCAGCACGGCGGCCAAGCCCTTTGCGCAGCCGATGGATCCGGGCTGGCGGGGGTTCACGGCGCGGATGATCGCCAAGTCGGAGGCCACGGTGGTGCCGATCTTCTTTGACGGGCATACCAGCCGGTTGTTCCAGTTGGCCAGCCATCTGCATTACACCTTGCGCATGGGCCTTCTTATCAAGGAGTTCAGCACGCGGGTCGATACATCCGTGCGGGTGGTGATCGGCGATCCGATCGATCCTGCGGCGTTGCAGGCGCGCAAGGGGGATACGAAATCCCTTATGGCTTTCCTGCGCTACAAGACGTATGAGCTTAGCCCGGGGCCGGTCGATCCGAATGCGACCGGGTTCGAATACGAATGACGTCACAAGGGCGCATGCGGCTATGGCGGTTGGAATTTTCGATAGCGGGCTGGGTGGCCTGACGGTTCTGGACTCCGTGGAAAAACGTCTGCCGGACGTGCCTTTCGTCTATTTCGGGGACAACGCGCACGCCCCTTACGGGGTGCGGGATGCCGATGATGTTTACGATTTGACAACCAGAGCGGTCTCCCGGTTATGGGATGCGGGCTGCGATCTGGTGATTTTGGCCTGCAACACCGCCAGCGCCGCCGCGCTGCGCCGGATGCAGGAAAACTGGGTGCCGCGCGACAAGCGGGTCTTGGGCGTTTTTGTTCCATTGATTGAAGCACTTACCGAGCGGCAATGGGGCGACAACTCGCCGCCGCGAGAGGTGGCTGTCAAGCATGTGGCGCTGTTTGCGACACCGGCGACTGTGAGCAGCCGGGCCTTTCAACGGGAGCTGGCGTTTCGCGCGATCGGGGTGGATGTGGAGGCGCAGGCCTGCGGTGGCGTGGTGGATGCCATCGAGGACGGCGACATGATTCTGGCCGAAGCGCTGGTGCGGAGCCATGTCGACGCGCTCAAGCGCAAGATGCCCAACCCCGAGGCCGCGATCTTGGGATGCACCCATTACCCTTTGATGCAAAACGTTTTTCAGGAAGCCTTGGGCGCGGATGTGCAGGTGTATAGCCAAGCCAATCTGGTCGCGGAAAGCCTTGCCGATTACCTGACGCGCCATCCCGCGATGCTGGGTTCGGGGCATGAGGCCGCGTTTCTGACCACCGGCGATCCCAAGCGGGTGTCGAGCCGGGCGACGCAATTTCTGCGCCGGGAAATCATCTTCAGCGCCGCCTGAGCGGGGTTTCGTACGATCCGTACCAAACCTACGCGGGTTTGGGACGAAATGCGGCGCCTCTTGGCATTATTGTGTCCAACCTGTACGCAACTGCCGACATATTGCAGGAGTCCGACATGACCCGAAAGATCGCCATTCTGGGCGCCAGCGGCTATACCGGGGCCGAGCTTGTCCGGCTGATTGCCACCCATCCGCAGATGGAGATCGCGGCGCTGGCGGCCAACTCGAAGGCGGGGCAGAGCATGGCGCAGGTGTTTCCGCATCTGCGGCATCTGGACTTGCCCAAGCTGGTCACGATCGACGAGATCGACTTTGCCGGGATCGATCTGTGTTTCTGCGCGCTGCCGCACAAGACCAGCCAAGAGGTGATCGCGGCGCTGCCGCGCGATCTGAAGATCGTCGATCTGAGCGCCGATTTCCGGCTGCGCGATCCTGCAGCCTATCAGACATGGTATGGCAACGCCCATGCAGCGCCCGATTTGCAGAAAGAGGCGGTCTATGGGCTGACCGAGTTCTACCGCGAGGACATTCGCGCCGCGCGGCTGGTGGCGGGCACGGGGTGCAACGCGGCGACGGGGCAATATATCCTGCGTCCGCTGATTGCGGCGGGGGTGATCGACCTTGAGGATATCATCCTCGATCTGAAATGCGGGGTGTCGGGGGCGGGCCGGTCGCTCAAGGAAAATCTGCTGCATGCGGAATTGAGCGAGGGCTATCACGCCTATGCGGTCGGCGGCACGCA
>JALQUE010000056.1 GCA_023260815.1 Roseovarius sp. | reverse complement strand
AAGTCACCTTCAATAAAACCACGACCCTACCCGGTGCGAGGGGTGTTTATGTGGCTGAAATCGGGCGCCCTCATGGCCTTGGCGGATATCCGGGCCGTTCGTGTCTGCGTGCCGGCGGCGCTATGCCGGGGTTTCCTGTATGTGACGGTCACGCAGAACCGTCAGCAAGATTGCGGGCAAAGCCGCCGTCGCGACAAACATCAACTCTGCACCGTGGGTATCGTACAGCGTGCCTGCCACGGCGGGGCCAAGCACGCTGCCGACCGCACTGGCCAGCAACGCCGCCGTAAAGCTGCGGGCAGGCAAGCCCGGAAACAGACGTTCGGACCAGAACGCAAGGATCGCGCTGGTGACCATGATATGCACACCCTGCAGCCCCGATGCCCCAACCAGGCCCGCCCATGTGTTGGGCGCCGCTGCCACCAGAAGGACAGAACCCACCCCAGCCAGCAGCACCAGTCGGAGCAGCCAGACAAGGCCAAGACCCTGTCGCAAGCGTCCCGCAAGCAGCCCTACAAGGCCGAATGCTCCAAGGCAGATGAACACAAGTGCGGGCGTCGCTGCGACGTCGACACCGGGCACACCGCCACGTTGGGACATATGCTTGGCGGCGAACGAAATGAAGATCGCCGATGTCGTCCCATAGACGAACGCAAGCGCGAAAAGCGGCACAGCGCTGGCGGCCCACAAGCTGCGCCAGCGATGGGTGGCGGTGACATCAGGGGCCTTCTCGACCTGGCGCAGCGCGCGCCAGTTCGCAACGAATGCAGCCGCGCTTGCCAGCATGAAAAACGCCCAGCAGGATCGCCATGTCACGCCTGTGTAAACCATAATCATCGCAGCGAGCCCGGCGCCTGCGATCCCCAGGCTGGTGCCGGTGCTGATCTCGGACAGGGCTGTCGGGCGGTCGACATCCCGGATCTTGCGGTGGACCGCGTCATTGAACGGCGTCCATGCAAAGCCCGCGCTTGCCGCGGCGAAGAAAACGCCGATGGCCAGAACGGGCACATTCGGCGCGACGGTCACGATCCCGATGCCGATGGTCGCCGCGCCAAGCCCGCACAAAACCGGTGCCTCCGGACCTCTGCGTTCAAGCAGGGCCTGGGCAATCAGAAGGGCTATCAAAAATCCGGAAAACCCAAGACTTGAGACAAGGCCGACCGCGGTGGCCGACATCGAAAAGGTTGTACTGAACTCCGGTACGAATAGTCCGAACCCTACACGTCCGGGGCCATAGCTGATCGCGGTTGCGGCAAAGCCTGCGGCGGATAAGCTCTTGAAATAGGTGATGCCCAAACCCTCCGGACGTCCGGACGCCTTTCCGGCGTCCCGCCTTCTGGCCTAACTGTGAAATTTACTATAAAAATAAGGTGTTTGACGCGGTTAACAAGACATGTTCGTTCTGTTCCGCCAGAGGCGTTTCAAAGATCTTCGGTGCTGAGAATGTATCTCTTTCGCCCTTCATGCGTGACCATTTTCAGCAGCCCACGCTCTTCGAGCGAGTGAATGACCCTGTATTTGCTGGCTCTCGAAATCTGATCCAAAAGCGGATGCTTCGCCAAGTCCGCCGCTTTGAAATATACTTGTGATTCAGACAGTTGCACCGTAGCTGCCAGCGCGTCCAACTCAGCGGGGCTCAGATCTTTCATGCCCAGATCCGCTTCAAGGGTTTTCAATGCGATACGCAGGCGGGCCATCGCTGAAAGGACATTTGAATCCACCATGATCATATTTTTCCCGAAATCTTCGATGTTGCGAGGCCAGATCGCCTTGGTGGACTTTTAGACACCTGATACCATTGAAAAAAACGGCTTAAAAGGCAATTGGCAAAGGTAAATAATCCAAGTTAAAAACATCTGCGTCAGCATAACGCGTCTCGTATTTTGGCACGTTCTGGTTCGTTTGATGGCTATTAGTGTAACGTTTTGTGACGAAAACACAAGAATTCTTCCACGTCATTCGGATTCAGGTCATTCACCTTCGGGACTGGCCGATGTCATTTGTGATGATCGTTGCGTGACACGCGGGCTGTGTGCGTAACACCGGCATCTTGGAGTCATGCGATACGACAAGATTTATATTTAAAAGCAACGGCTTAATCGCCCTCGTATATGTCGACTTGCCTTGTCCTGAGTGCGCCCGCGATCGGCCCGATCCATTGGGTCGCTTGCAGGATTGCACCGTTGCTCACCCAGTAGATATTCGTGAAGTCATCCGTCTGGTTCCCGCATCGCTCCTCGATACGGCGTGTGGGGGTGGTCTGGCCCTTGATTGTGACCATCTCGTTGCCCGTGGGGCGGATGTCGCAGCGGTAACTGTGAATGGAGATGTCGTTATTGCCGTCCAGGTACGTGTGGAGTCGTTCAGCCTGCCCTGTCCGTTCGGCCAGAACGAGCTGGGCCACCGCGTCGATGTGGGCGGCCTGAAGCCCCTCGAAAAAGCCGTTGGTGCCCACGATGAAGCCATTTCGCGTCCTCAGCGTTGCGCCTTCGATACTCATCCAGGTGAGGACACCGGCATTTTCATGGCTCAGCAGCAGCCGCGACACAGATTGCGTGCGCAGGAACAAAAGCTCAACTGCGGGCGCCTGTTCGTCGAACAGGGCCACGAAGCGTTCGGACGGGGCATCGCCTTGCAGTAACCCGCGCAAATCGGCCATGCCGTTCGTGTGACGAGAGCTGCATCCCGCCAGCATGAGGCCACTGAGGCAAAGGGATAAGATGGCAATTCTCATCGGTAGAAACGCCCCCAGCCGTCTTTGAGTTCCTGCCCGCGCGCATCGCGGATGAAGTCATAAAGCCTGGTTGAGACGTCCAGACGCGCGCCACCGTCCCGCACGATGGGGCGGATCGTGGTGCCGACGCGGTTTCTGCTGGGTGCCCCGGTAAACCATGTCAATGGCACCTCCAGCGTGATGCCCTTGTCGAACGAGCCTTCGCCGAATTGACTGAAGGGCACATCGGTCAACGTAAAGAAGCCACCGACCTGGATACCGCTGTTGAATTCCCGCTTGAGGGTGAACGTGGCCCCCCAATCCCCGGCAAGATATCGCCCGGCATCGACCTGGCCATGAAAGCCGTTGCCGAAGTCATAATAGGCGGATGCATGGCCCGTCGTGACATCATAATCCTGAAGCCCGAGAAGGCCGTCAAAATCCCTTTGGCGGACATAGTTGAGTTCCACGCCAAGGGCCAGGCGACTGTCGATCGGAGCCCAGAGCAGCTCGGCGGACAGACCCGCGAACATGGGTTCCAGATACCCGGCGGTGACCCGTCCGAACATGTCGGTTGCGGGGCGGAACAGATATTCGGCGGTCAGGGTTGTGATCTCGAGGTCTGTTTCCCTTGCGTAGCGCACGGTGTCACTGCGCACCCGCGGCAAAACCGAGTCCGACTGGCGCGTGGCATCATCGATGGTGCTGTCCAACGGATAGCGGATAGTCGTGGCAACGGTCAGGCCCGTGAAGGGCGTGTAGCTGAGGTTCAGCTGCGGGCCGATTTCATAGCGCAGCGGCTCGTCCGGATCGAAGAAGGAAAACCGGAAATAAGGCGTAAAGCTATAGTCGAAAACCCGGGTGTCGGGCAGCGGTGCCGACGCCTGCGTGATCGGCGCATCACTGATCGTGGCGCGGGTGTAGCTTTGCCCTGATCCGTCGATGTCATTCTCCAGCTCATAAAGGTCCTGCCGCGCCACCGTCACCGATGTGATCGGCAAGCCCTTCTTTTGCAGAATGATCTCGAAGCTTCGAACATCGTCAGGCGAGATACGGGCCAGGACGCGCGCCGCGCGTCCGACTGCCTGCGCCTGTTTGAGCCATCTCTGGTTCTCGATATGGGCAACCAGCGTGTCGCCCCGTTGCTGGAGGCCGTCGAGCTGCAGGCCCTGCGCCTTCAGCGCGGTGGGCGCGTCCATCGGTGCGCGGGGATCCCGCGTTCCAAGTGGAATGTTCCAGCTTGTCACGGCATAGGTCAACCTTGGGGCCAGGGCGGTGCCTGCGCCTTCGCTCCCCGCATGGAACGGGGCTTTGCGCGGGTTGACATCAAAGGAGAGTTGCACGCCAAGCGAGCCGTCGCCATTCCCGTAGCCAGCCAACGACAAGCCACTGTCGAAGCGATATTTCGCTCCGACGTTGATCTCGCTGCCAAGGGCCGTTGCACCGCGCGTGCGCTCGGTCCGGTAGTTGTCGGAACTGTATTCAAGGGCAAGGTTCAGCCGGTCCGTGACATCCCATGACACGCCGCCGAACAGGGCGGCATCCCCGCGAAACCAGACATCCGTGTTCACGTCGCCGCCTTGGCCCACAACGATCGGCGGGCGGGTGCCGAACCGATCGGCCAGAACATCCAACGGGTTTGAAAAACCGCCCCGCCCCGCAAGCCGCCCCCAGCCGAGGCCTGCCGTCACCCTGAGCGATGGGGTCAGGGATTTGGTGGCGACCAGATATTCCGACGAGAACACCCCGGTTCCCAGAAAGTCTCGCAGGCCCACCGCGATTGCGGGCCAGCGCTCTGTCTCCTTGGTCAATTGGATATGCATGTCAAAGCTGCGGTCATAGAGCGCGCCGTTGACACTGAAATCATCAATGACCGAGTATCGAAAGGCGCCATAGACCTGCGGTAACATCTGGAAAAACAAGGTCGTCTTTGAGGTGTCGGCAAACCTGCTGAAGCTCAAGGCAAGCTGGCCATCCTCCATCACGTCGGCTGTCGGCATCTCGACAAGGCCGGGGGTGCCGTAAGTGGACAAGCGCGGATCGGCATGGGCAGGCCCCGAGGGCAGGCTGGTGATTGCGCAAACCGTGAGGGCGGCTTTCATTGCATTTCGAGATCGCAAAGCGCACATTCCCAACACTTATTCCGCGCTCTGGCGGCCTCTTAACGGCTTTCAATGTATTCATGCATAGAGAGGTTAAGAAAATCTTAAGCGGGGGCCTCCGGTCGGTGACTGACCCTGGGCGCCAATCGTATGGGTCTTTGTGGTTTCTGGTCACTGGAAGTCCGAGGCACATACCGCAGGCAATGCCTGCACCTTGGGGGACTGACGCTGACTGAAGTCAGAACCGTAAAGGTGTGGTCATACCTTTGTTTGGAATCGCTTTCAGCGCACTGACAGGCGGCAGGTGGCCGTTGACAGGGGGGGCGTTGACAGGTGGGCTGATCGGATGGGGTCGATCATCGAATGAAGATGCCCGTGTCCTGACGGGCCTGATCACACTCTGCGTCGCGAGTGCATCAGCGC
>JALQUE010000453.1 GCA_023260815.1 Roseovarius sp. | reverse complement strand
CCCGAGGGGATGTTCGCACGTCGCCCGTGGCCGTTCTTCGCCGCCACCGACAAGTTCGAAATCGTCATACAGGGGCAGGGCGGGCACGCCGCCAAACCACATGACACGATCGATCCCACCGTGGTTGCCAGCCATCTGGTGCTGGCTCTGCAAAGCATCGTCAGCCGCAATGTCGATCCGACCGAACAGGCGGTCGTGTCGGTCACCGCGGTCAAGACCAGCTCGGATGCCTTCAACGTGATCCCCGGCCGGGTCGAGATGATGGGCACCGTCCGCACTCTTAGTGCCAAGGTCCGCGATCAGGTCGAAGCCCGGATGCAGGCTCTGTGCGAAACGATCCCGGCAGGCTTCGGCGCCACCGGCCAGCTGGAGTATGAGCGCAACTACCCGGTGATGGTCAACCACGACGAACAGACCGAATTCGCGGCCACCGTCGCGCGCACCATCACCGGCCAATGCGAGGATGCCCCCCTCGTCATGGGTGGCGAGGATTTCGCCTTCATGCTGGAAGAACGCCCCGGCGCCTATATCCTGATGGGCAATGGCGACACCGCGATGGTCCACAGCCCCGACTATGATTTCAACGACGCGGTGATCCCCACCGGATGCAGCTGGTGGGCCGGGATCGTCGAACAGCGTATGCCCGCAAGTTAGCGCCTGTCGGGTTTGAACAGAACCATCTCGTCACCCGACCCCATAAGGCGGCGTTTGCCAGACACACCGCCGTCACGGGGGGGGGCGGGCGAAACCATGTCAACGCGACATGCAGTTGAACCTGTCCTGTCGCCGCCAGCCTTTCAGCGCCCCGCCGGATCACGCCTCGTCCAGCAGATCGCGGTAGATCGCGCACAGCGCCTCGGCCTCTTGCTCGATCCGGCACTGGGCGGCGGCATGGGCGCGGGCCTTGGCGGACCACTCCTCGCGCAACGCGGCGTCGTCCAGCAGGCGGGCCGTGGCGTCGGTCATCGCGTCCAGATCCTCGATCTCGACCAGTGTGCCCGTTTGTCCATCCTGTACCAGCTCTTCGAAGGCGCCGGCGCGCGTCGCCACCACCGGCACAGCACAAGCCATCGCCTCCAGCGGGGTCAGCCCGAAACCTTCCCACCGTTGCGGCGCCACATAAAGATCAAGCGCCTTGAACCAGCGCGACACGTCCCAATGCGGGTCTTCGGGCAGGAACAGCACCTGCTCCTGCAACCCCGCCGCCGCCACCTTGTCCACCAGCCCCTTGTGGAACGCCTGAAACTGATCGGTCACGCCGCCCATCATCACCGCCACCACATCGGGGCGCTCGGGCAGCAGGCGCAGCATCATGTCGATGAACAGGTCATTGCCCTTCTGCGGCCTGATCCGCCCGAAACAGCCCACCAGCACCTTGCCGTCCGGCAAGCCCAGATCGCGGCGCAGCGCGTCCTTGTCGGGGGTGGGGGCGAAACGGTCGGCGTCTATACCGTGGTGGATCACCTGCGCGGGCACTTCCAGAAACGCGGCCGACCGCGCCGAGGTCGCCACCACCCGGTCCATCTGCCGGATCATCCACTTGGTCAGCGGCTTGTGATCGCGCTGCGCCGCCGAGGTGAACAACAACTTCAGATCCTTGCGCAACACCCGCTTCAGCGCGATTCCCGCCAGCATCTCGTTGTTGCGCCGTGCATGCCAGACGCGCCGCCGCCGGCTCATGGTCAGCAGGCTGGACACCGGGATTTGCGGAATGTCCTCGGGGATCTTCGGCCCGCAACTGGCCACGCGCATCGCGCGGGCCTGAATCGGCACCAGCCGGAACACGGTCGAGGTAACGCCAGACATCCGCGCCTTGAAATTCGGGGCGATCACGTCGACGGCATCGGCGGGATGGGGCATTGGGTGGGCCTCGGGGTTATGTGTCCGGTCCGGCTCTTACACCGGATTGACCAGCGCCGAAAGGTCCAGCGCCAGCGCATCCAGCGCATCTTCCTGACCTTTGGAAAAAGTGCTGAGCGCGTGCCGCGCCTGCGCCAGCGCGGCGCCGTCGCGCAGAAACCGGTCCACCGCCGCCGCCAGCGCCTCTGGCCCGTCCACTTCCGTGCTGGCGCCGGCTGCGCGCAGTTCTGCATAGGTGTCGGCGAAATTGGCATGCAGCGGGCCATGCACCAACGCCGATCCCGCCTGCGCTGGCTCATAGGGATTGTGCCCGCCCACCGGCACGAACGACCCGCACAGACAGGTGATCGGACACAGCGCATACCACAGCCCGGTTTCGCCAAGCGTATCCGCCAGATAGACCTGCGTGCCCACCTCGGGAAGGGCGCCCGCCGCCCGCTGCGCAACGCTCAGCCCCGCCGCCCGCGTTAGCGTGGCGATCGCGTCGGCCCTCTCGGGATGGCGCGGCACAAGGATCAGCAGAAGCTCCGGGTGATCCTCCAAAAGCGCCCGATGCGCCGCAATCACGACCTCGTCCTCTCCGGGGTGGGTGGAACTCGCCAACCAGACAGACCGCCCCGCCAGTGCCCCTTGCATCGCCTCCAGTTTGTCATGCTCCACCGGCAACGGCCCGGACAATGACTTGAGGTTGCGCCCCGCCGTCGCGTGCCCCAACCCCAGTTGGCGAAGGTTCCTCTCGGTCCTGCGGTCCTGACAATGGATCAGCGAAAACACCCCCAGAAGATGCCGCGCGGTCTTGCCGAAGCGTTGCCAGCTGCCCATCGACCGGTCCGAAATGCGCGCATTGATCAGCGCCATCGGCACGCCCGCCGCATGTGTCAGACCCAGCATTTGCGGCCAGAACTCACTTTCCACGAACACCGCCAGATCGGGGGACCAATGCGCCAGAAACCGGCGCACCGCGCCACGGCTGTCCAGTGGCGCGAATTGATGCACACAGCGCTTCGGCAGCCTGTCGGCTAGGATCTTGCCGGATGTCGCCGTGCCCGAGGTGATCAGAAACGTCCACTCATCATGGGTCTGGCCCATATGCTCGATCAGCCGCAGCACCGACAGGCTTTCCCCGACGCTTGCCGCGTGGAACCAGATCAGCCGCCCGTCGGGCCTGCTTTGTGTGGCATGGCCCAGCCGTTCGCGGATGCGTATTGGGTCGGTGCCGTGCTCGTGCAGTTTGGCCTTGACCCGCGCATAGGCAACAGGGGCCAACAGATTTGCCGCAACCGCATACAGACGCAAGGGAAACGGCCGTTGGCCCATGGCTGGATCAGCCGCCGGTGTGGCTCATGTGACGTGACACCCGTCCGTCGACCGTCTGGCGGGACTAGTCGAAATCATGCCCCTTGGGCTTGCGCAGGATCGCCGCGCGAATGGCGTCCTCAAGCGGCGCGTCGCTGCCGGGATTGTTGCGCAGGGGCGCGCGCAGGTCGGCCATGTCCTCTTGTCCCAGACACATATACAATTCCCCGGTGCAGGTCAGGCGCACGCGGTTGCAACTTTCGCAGAAATTATGCGTGAGCGGCGTGATGAACCCGATTTTCTGCCCCGTTTCTTCCAGCCTCACATAGCGCGCAGGCCCGCCGGTGCGCTCGATCAGATCGGTCAGGCTGTAGCGCTTGGCCAATTCGCCGCGCAGATCGCTCAGTTTCCAGTATTGGCCAAGCCGGTCCTCGTTGCCGATATCGCCCATCGGCATGACCTCGATAAAGGTCAGGTCCATGTCGCGGCTCTTGCACCAGTCAACCAACGTGAACAGCTCGTCTTCGTTGAAATCCTTGAGAGCGACTGTGTTGATCTTCACTCGCAGCCCGGCGCGCTGTGCGGCATCGATCCCCTTGATGACCTGTGGCAGACGGCCCCAGCGGGTGATCTCGGCGAATTTCGTCTCATCCAGCGTATCGAGCGACACATTGACCCGGCGCACGCCCGCGGCAAAAAGATCGTCCGCAAAGCGCTCCAGCTGACTGCCATTGGTGGTCAGCGTCAGTTCTTTCAGGTCGCCCGCCTCCAGATGCCGCGTCATGGCGTTGAAGAAGGTCATGATCCCCTTGCGCACCAAGGGCTCGCCGCCGGTGATCCGCAGTTTTTCAACGCCCATGCGCACGAAGGTCGAACACATGCGGTCCAGCTCTTCCAGCGTCAGAAGTTCCTTCTTTGGCAGGAAAGTCATGTTTTCCGACATGCAATAGACACAGCGGAAATCGCAGCGGTCGGTCACTGAAACGCGCAGGTACGAGATCGCGCGCTGGAAAGGATCGATAAGTGGTGCGGTCATGGCCGAAAACCTATGTGTTCGTGTTGCGATGGGCAACCCCGTAGTTGGGTCCGGTAATGGCATTGAAGGCGGTTCTGACAGGCCGTAAAGTCCCGATATGAAAACAGTGCTTCACACCGTCATTCTGGGTATCGCCCTGGCCGGTTGCGCCCAGGTCGAAGGACTATTTGACCGGGGCGCGACAGGATCCGCCCCCGACACGG
>JALQUE010000012.1 GCA_023260815.1 Roseovarius sp. | reverse complement strand
TACCGCAAGCGGCGGGGCGTTTCGCGACTGGCCGATGGAGCGTCTGGCGGCGGCCACGATCGAAGAGGCGTCGACCCATCCCAACTGGGATATGGGGCAGCGGATCACGATCGACTCGGCGTCGATGTTCAACAAGGCGCTCGAGATGATCGAGGCGCGGGAATTCTTTGGACTGGAGCCAGACAAGATCGAGGTGCTGGTGCATCCCGAATCCCTTGTTCACGCGCTTGTCGGCTTTTGCGATGGGGGATTGATGGCCCATGTCGGCCCCCCGGATATGCGCCACGCCATCGGCTATGCGCTGAACTGGCCCGAGCGGCGCGATCTGCCGGTCGAGGCGTTGGATCTGGCCGCGGTCGGGCAGCTGACGTTCCGCGCCCCTGACGAGGCGCGCTATCCCGCGTTGCGATTGGCCCGCGAGGTGATGCGCGCGCGCGGCCTGAGCGGGGCCGTGTTCAACGCCGCCAAGGAACGCGCGCTGGATCATTTCATCGCGGGCCGCATCGGATTTCTGGCGATGAGCGCCATTGTGGAAGAGGTTCTGACCCGTCTGTCGTCGGAGAAAGGCCTCATTGATGCCGAGATCACCCTTGATACGGTGATGCATCTGGACCACCTCTCACGGGTATGCGCTGACGAGGTGGCGCAAAATCAGGACAGATAGGACAGCAATCTTGGACAGCGTAGCGCTTTTGCCGCAATTCGGCGGCCTCTTCATGACGGTTCTGGCTTTTGTGGTCGCCTTGTCGGCGATCGTGGCGGTGCATGAATATGGCCATTACATCGTCGGTCGCTGGTCGGGTATCAAGGCGGATGTCTTCTCGATCGGGTTCGGTCCGGTGATCTGGTCGCGGATGGACAAGCACGGCACGCGCTGGCAGCTGGCCTTGCTGCCGTTTGGCGGGTTCGTGAAGTTCCGGGGCGATGCGGATGCGGCCAGCGCCACAGCCGAAGGCGCGGTCAAGCAGATGAGCCCCGAAGAACGGCGGCAGACCATGTATGGTGCGCCGTTATGGGCGCGCACGGCGACGGTTGCGGCGGGGCCGGTGTTCAATTTCGTTCTGTCGATCCTTGTGTTCGCCACGATCATGATGACCCAAGGCAAGGTGGCCGAGCCGCTGGCGGTGGGCGAGTTGAAACCCCTGCCGGTCGAGGGGATCACCCTGCAGCCGGGAGATGAGCTGCTGAGTGTGGCGGGTATCGAGGTGCCCGATTTCGGCGCACCGGACGTGTTCGATCCGTTTATCGAGCAGCTGCCGACCGAGCCGCTGTTGGACTACGTGGTGCGGCGTGACGGACAAGATGTGAGTGCGCAGGGGCCCTATCCGCTGCCGCCGCTGGTGTCGCAGCTTGCCCCGCAATCGGCCGCGTTCGAGATCAACATGCGTCCGGGCGACGTGATCACCGCCGTGGACGGCACGCCGATTCATGCGTTTTCCGAACTCAAGGAGGTGGTCGAGGCGTCGAACGGGCGGCCCTTGGCGTTGAAGGTCTGGCGCAAGGGGGACACGCTTGATTTCATTCTGGAGCCGCGCCGTGTGGACGAGCCACAGCCCGATGGCGGGTTCGAGACGCAATGGCGTATCGGGATCGCCGGGGCGCTGGCCTTTGATCCCGCCACCGAGCGGCTTGGTCCGATCGAGGCGGTGCAGCGCGGTGCGGTGCAGGTCTGGGACATCATCGAGGGGTCGATTTCGGGTCTATATCATATGGTGACCGGCGCGATCAGCAGTTGCAACATGTCCGGCCCGATCGGGATTGCCGAGGTGTCTGGCGCGATGGCCAGTCAGGGCGCGCAGAGCTTCATCTGGTTCATTGCCGTGTTGTCGACGGCTGTGGGGCTGCTGAACCTGTTTCCGATTCCGGTTCTGGATGGCGGGCATCTGGCGTTTTATGCCTATGAGGCCGTGTCGGGCAAACCGCCAAGCGACTGGGCGCTGCGCATCCTGATGACCTTGGGGCTGACGCTTATCCTGAGCCTGATGGCCTTTGCGGTCTTCAACGATATTTTCTGCCCCTGATCGCGGGGGCAGGCCGGTCTTGGCCCTTGCCCAGAAAATGCCGCGATTTCGCGCTGCTGCGCGCCATATTGGCGCGTCACTGAACGGTGGCGTGACTATGCGGGACCAATGAGATGCAACATATCAAGAGCGGATATCGCGGGCTGAGCCTGCTGGTCGATCTGAACTGGGATCGACTTCTGTATCTGACAACCATTGCGGTTGCGTTGCTGGCCGGTGGGTTCATCGGCTCGTTGTAATGCCTGTGGCGCGTGCTTGCGCCGGCGTGCGAATTTTGTCCGATAAACTTGCTTGCGCAGTTTTGACAAGCCTTTCCAGACCGGATACTGACATCTGTAACAGGGATGTTGGACTGGGTATTACGACATGGAAATAGAGCAGCACCACCGCACCGTTTGCGGGGTTACGTCGCCAAGGTTCGTTTCAGCCCTTCGGGCATTCTGCATTGCGGGACTGACATCGGCTGTTTTGATCACAGCGGGCGAAGCGACAGCGCAAAGCTATCGGTTCAGCACCGTCGCGATCGAGGGCAATCAGCGCGTCGAGGCCGGAACGATCCTGAGCTATGCGGGGATCGAGCGGGGCCAGACAGTGTCGGCCGCCCAACTGAATGAAGCCTACCAGAAGATTCTTGCCAGCGGTCTTTTCGAAAGCGTGACGATCGAGCCGCGTGGCAATCAGCTGAATATCAGCGTCGTTGAATTTCCCACCATCAGCCGCATCGCCTTTGAAGGAAACCGCAAGCTGAAGGACGAAGACCTTGAGGGCTTTGTCGAAAGCCGGGTGCGCCAGGTCTTTAGCCCGACACAGGCCGAGCGGGACGCAGCAACCATCACCGAAGCCTATGCCCAGAATGGCCGTCTTTCGGCGCGTGTGGCGCCCAAGGTGATCCGCCGCAGCGACAACCGTGTCGATCTGGTGTTCGAGATCTTCGAGGGTGGCAAGATCGAGGTGCAGCGCATCGGCTTTGTCGGGAACAAGGCGTTTTCGGATCGCCGCCTGCGCCGGGTGATCGAAAGCAAGCAGGCCGGATTGCTGCGCGCGCTGATCGAGCGCGACACGTTCGTCGAGGATCGGATCGAGTTCGACAAGCAGGCGTTGACGGATTTCTATCAGTCGCGCGGCTATGTCGATTTCCGGGTGACCGGAACCAATGCCGAACTGGCGCGCGAACGCGATGCATATTTCGTGACCTTCAACATCCAAGAAGGCCAGCAGTTCAATTTCGGCGAGATCACCACGACCAGCGATCTGCCGGATGTTGATCCGGATGCCTATCAGACCATTCTCAAGATCAAGCCTGGCGTGGTGTATTCGCCCACGCTGATTGAAAACGCCATTGCCCGGATGGAGCGTCTGGCGATTGATCAGGGTGTGGATTTCATGCGGGTCGAGCCGCGGATCACCCGTAATGATCGCGATTTGTCGCTGGACGTGGAATTCGCGTTGGTGCGTGGCCCGCGGGTGTTTGTCGAACGCATCGACATCGAGGGCAATACAACCACTCTGGATCGCGTGATCCGGCGTCAGTTCGACGTGGTCGAGGGCGATCCTTTCAACCCGCGTCAGATCCGCGAAGCCGCCGAGCGTATCCGCGCGTTGCGGTTCTTCTCGGATACAGATGTGGATGCCCGCGAAGGCTCGCGGCCCGATCAGGTCATCGTGGATGTGAATGTCGAGGAAACCACGACCGGGTCGCTGACATTCGGCGGCAGCTATTCGACGAATAACGGTCTTGGCATCACCGTCGGTTTCAGCGAGCGCAACTTCATGGGGCGCGGACAGGAGTTGACGGCGCAGGTCAGTGCCGCAGAGAACAATGCCAACTACAACATCAGCTTTGTCGAGCCTGCCTTCCTGGGCCGCAATGTGGCGTTCGGGCTGGATTTCGCCTTGTTGGAAACCGACAGCGATTTCAGTCTCTATAACACGGTGTCGGGGGTGTTCCGGCCCAGCCTGACCTTCCCGGTCAGTGAAAATGGCCGGTTGGCCCTCTATTATGACGCCGGGTATGACGAGATGTCGGATTACCGGGGTATCTCGGGCATCCTGAGGTCGGAAGTGGCGCAGGATGGTCTTTGGTCCAGCGGGATTGGTTACCGCTATACCTATGACACGCGGCGCAGCGGGCTTGATCCCAACTCGGGTGTGTTGCTGTCCTTCGGGCAGGAATATGCCGGGCTTGGTGGCGACACGGAATTCATCCGCACGAACGCCAGGATCGTCGCGCAGACGCGCGTTTTGAACGAAGAAGTGACGCTTCGGGCAACGCTGGAAGGTGGCGCGCTTGATTTCTTGGGGGGCAAGAGCAGCCGTGCGGTCGATCGTTTCAACACGCAGGTGATGCGTGGCTTCGAGCCGAATGGCATGGGGCCGATCGAAGGCACCGAGCATCTGGGTGGCGATTACTATGCCGTGGCCAAGCTCGAGGCCGAGTTCCCCTTGGGCTTGCCGGATGAGTATGGCATCTCGGGCGGCGCGTTCTACGATGTCGGCGGTATCTGGGGCGTCGACACACAAAATGCGACCCGCACGGTTCGCTCGGAAGATTTCGCGGCCCGTCATGTGGTCGGTCTGTCGCTGTTCTGGTCGTCGCCTTTCGGACCGCTGCGGTTCAACTGGTCCACGGCCCTTGAAAAAGAGCCGGGCGATATCGAGCAATCGTTCGACCTGACCGTCAAGACGGAGTTCTGAGCCTTCGGATGACGGGTCTGGCGGTCTTCCGGTTTTTGGCGGTTCTGCTCGGGCTGGGTGTCATGGGTCTGACGGCGTCACAAGGTGCGGCGCAGTCCATCGGCGTGGTCCAGAGCGATGTTCTGGTGGTAAATCCCGATCGGCTGTTCGCCGAGACCCGGCTGGGTCAGCGTATGACCGATGAATTGCAGGCCGAGAGAGACGCGCTGATCGCGCTGAACCGTGACCTCGAACAGCAGCTTGAGACCGAAGAGCAGGCGCTGACCGAATTGCGCGCCGAGACCGGCCCGGAAGAGTTTCGCGCGATGGCCGACGCCTTTGATCAGAAGGTGCAACAGATCCGGCAGGACAGCGAACGCCGTGCGCGCGATCTTGAACGCAGCCGGGCGCAGGCCCCGGTGACGTTCATGCGGGTGGTCGAGCCGGTCCTGATCGAGATCATGCGTGATGCCGAGGCCGCTGTTATCCTGGACAGTCGCGCCGCGCTGCTGAGTGTCGAGGCGGTGGATATCACCGCGCTTGCCATTTCGAGGGTGGATGCGACCATCGGAGACACAATGCCCGGAGCGCCTGCGCCCCCCGGCGAACCACAGCCTCAAGACACAGCGCCCGGCGCCGACTGAACCGACAGCAGTCTGCCCGCTTGCCCATGACGGATTGACTTGCTAGGGACACGGCAGGCGTTGACACCGAAGGAACACATCATGACCGAGCCGCTGAAATCCGCGGATATCCATCTGATCCAGCAGCTTATCCCACATCGCTATCCGTTTCTTCTGGTGGACAAGGTGGTCGATATCGACGGCTATCAGACGGCGCGCGGGATCAAGAACGTCACGATGAACGAGCCGCATTTCCAGGGGCATTTTCCGGGCAAACCGATCATGCCGGGTGTCACCATCGTCGAGGCGATGGCCCAGACTGCGGCCGTGATGGTTGGAACCGCTTTGGGTATGGAAGGCCGCAACATGCTTGTGTACTTCATGGCGATCGACAATTGTAAATTTCGGCGCATGGTCGTGCCGGGCGATGTTCTTGAGATGAAGCTGACAACGCTGCGCGGCAAACCCGGCGGCAAGGTCTGGAAATTCGGCGGTGTTGCCGAGGTCGAGGGTGAGATGGCCGCCGAGGCCGAATTCACCGCCATGATGGATTTGCCGAAGGAGTGACGCCGATGCCGCACATGGCGGAAACCTTCATCCACCCGACCGCGCTGGTCGAAGAGGGCGCGCGTTTGGGAACAGGCTGCCATGTCGGCCCGTTTTGCCATGTCGGGCCGGATGTGCGGCTTGGCGATCGCGTCGTGCTGAAATCGCATGTCGTCGTGGCCGGTGACACCGTCATCGGCGAGGATACGGTGATTTTTCCCTTCGCCTGCATAGGTGAGGTGCCGCAGGACCTTAAATTCAAAGGCGAGCGGACGCGCTTGGTGATCGGAGCGCGCAACCGCATCCGCGAGCATGTGACGATGAATACCGGCACCGAAGGCGGTGGCGGTGAGACGCGGGTGGGCGATGACGGTCTGTTTATGGCCGGGTGTCATGTGGCGCATGACGTGCATCTGGGCAACCGGGTCATCATCGTGAACAACGCGGCGCTTGCCGGGCATTGCGTGCTTGAGGATGACGTCATCATCGGCGGGCTGTCGGGGGTGCATCAGTTCGTGCGCATCGGTCAGGGGGCGATCATCGGCGCGGTCACGATGGTGACCAACGACGTGATCCCCTACGGTCTGGTGCAGGCACCGCGCGGCGAGCTGGATGGTCTGAACCTTGTGGGCCTCAAAAGGCGGGGCGTGCCTCGTGCGGACATCACCGCGCTGCGGGCGGCGTTTCAGATGCTGGCGCAGGGCGAGGGGGCGTTTCAGGATCGGGCGCGGCGGCTTGGGGATGAAACCGAAAGCGCCTATGTGCGCCAGATCGTCGACTTTGTGACGGGCGCCAGCGATCGGTCTTTCCTGACGCCGGGGGCGGGCTGATCATGGCGGGTCGTCTGGCGATCCTGGCTTGTAGTGGCGGCCTTCCGGTGCGGATTGCTGGCGCGCAGCCTGATGCGGTCAAGGTAGGATTTCAAGGCGTTCCCAATGAGTTGGACGG
>JALQUE010000357.1 GCA_023260815.1 Roseovarius sp. | reverse complement strand
CGATGCAGATCGCCGCGACCCCGCGCTTGAGCCCGCGCGTTTCCAACGCATTGAGCAATGTCACCATGATCCGCGCCCCGCTGGCGCCAATGGGATGGCCAAGCGCGCAAGCCCCGCCATTCACGTTCACGATGTCGCGCGGCAGCCCCATTTCGCGCATGAACGCCATCGGCACCACGGCGAACGCCTCGTTGACCTCCCACAGGTCCACATCGCCCGTGCGCCAGCCGATCCGCTCCAGCAGCTTTTGCGCCGCAGGCACCGGCGCGGTGGTGAACCAGCCGGGCGCCTGCGCATGGCTGGCATGGCCCACGATGCGCGCGCGGATGTTCAGCCCCGTCGCCTCGGCCGCCGCGCGTGAGGCCAGCACAAGCGCCGCCGCCCCATCGCTGATCGAACTGGAATTGGCCGGCGTCACCGTGCCGTCCTTGCGGAACGCGGGCTTGAGATGCGGGATCTTGTCGGGCCGCGCCTTGGCGGGCTGTTCATCCTGGGTCACGGTCACCTCTCCCTTGCGGGTGGCGATGGTGACCGGCGTGATCTCCGCGTCGAACGCCCCCGACGCCTGCGCCGCCAAAGCCCCTTCAAGCGAGCCGATGGCATAGGCATCCTGCGCCTCTCGGGTGAACTGGAAATGCTCGGCGCAATCCTCGGCGAAAGTGCCCATCAGGCGACCCGTATCATAGGCATCCTCGAGCCCGTCCAGAAACATGTGGTCGATCACCTGCGCATGACCCAGCCGCGCACCGCCGCGCATCTTGGGCAGCAGGTAGGGCGCACAGGACATGCTCTCCATGCCGCCCGCGATCATCGTCTGCGCATGGCCAAGGGCGATCCGGTCAAAGCCCAGCATCGCCGCCTTCATGCCGGACCCGCACATCTTGTTCAGCGTGGTGGCCGGAACCTCCTCGCCCAGACCGCCCGCAAAACCGGCCTGCCGCGCGGGTGCCTGTCCCTGCCCCGCAGGCAGAACACAGCCCATCAGCACCTCGTCCACGGTCTGCGCGCGCGCATCGGCCAGCGCCGCCGCAATCGACGCCCCCCCCAGAACCGAGGCCGCGACACCATCGAAATCCCCCTGAAATCCACCCATGGGCGTGCGTGATGCACCCGCGATGACAACCTCTTTCATCCTGCGTCCTCCTGTTTCTGGGTCCTGCATACCGAATGGTAACGAATCGGGTCTAGCCTTGCCCGTATTACTACCTATGGCCCGGAGGCATCATGAACCTGCACAGCACCTACCACAACGACATCAATCTGATCAGCGTCGGTGACGCGCGGATCGATTCCAGCGTCGCAATCCGCTTCAAGGATCTGATGCGCACATTGACCGAAACAGGCCCCGACCATGTGATCCTCGATCTGTCCAGCGTCACCTTCATCGATTCCAGCGGGCTTGGGGCGGTCGTCGGCGCGCTCAAGCAATTGCCCTCCGGCAAGCGGCTGGATCTGGCCGGGCTGACGCGCGATGTGGCCAATGTGTTCCGCCTGACCCGGATGGATACCGTGTTCACCATCCACCCCGATGCCGCGCACTGCCTGTCCCGTGCTGCAGGCTGACCCCGGCATGGGTGGTCCCGTCGGCACCGCCGCGACGCGGCAGTCGAAAGGCGCGCTGACGCTGCGCTTTCCCGGCGCCACCGACAGGATACGCTCGGCGCTGCGGCAGGCGTGCCGGCATCTGGCCACTCTCCCCGTGCCGCCGGATCGTCTGGCCACCATCGAACTGGTGTTGGCCGAGGCGCTGAACAATGTCGCCGAACACGCCTATGCAGGTGCGGCTCCGGGGCCGGTCACCTTGACTGCGCGCCATGATGGCGACCGCCTGTGCATCGTGCTGCGGGACATCGGCCGCCCCTTGCCGGGGCTTGTCCCGCCCAAGCGCACGCCACCAGATCTGAACGTCCCCACCGAAGATCTGCCCGAAGGCGGATTCGGCTGGTGCCTGATTCGCGACCTGACGGACCATGTGGATTATGCCCGGCACGGCGCGGAAAACCGGCTGACACTCGAATTCGCGACTGGGTGAACCGGTTTTTCAGGCCCTCGGCGTCAAAGACACCGTATTGCCCCATTCTACCCGAAATGCTGCCTGAAACCCCGGTCATACATGACCCTGTAGCTGCATATGGCTTCCCTCGGCGCCGCGTTTTACAGCCCCCACCCAGTGCGCGGCGTCGAGGTTCTCAATCCCCCCTCATCCGATTGGCATTCCCGTGACATGGGCCTAAGTTGCACCCCGCCACTGGATGAAGGATTTCCCATGCGCGATTTTCACCTGCCCGGCCGCTCGGCCGTCTACGCCACCAACGGTATGTGCGCCACGTCGCACCCGCTGGCCGCAAAAACAGCCGTCGACATTCTTGATCGCGGCGGCAACGCGATGGATGCGGCCATCGCCGGCGCCGTCCTTCTGGGCATTTGCGAGCCTCAGATGACCGGGATCGGCGGCGACTGCTTTGCGCTTTTCACCAAACCCGGCAGCGATGACATTCACGCGCTGAATGGCTCGGGCCGGGCGCCCGCCGCCGCCAGTGCCGCCACTTTGCGCGATCAGGGCCATGACACCGTGCCCCTCAACAGCCCCGCCGCCGTGACCATCCCCGGCGCCATCGATGCGTTCTGCCGGCTGTCGGACGATCACGGCAAACTGGGCCTCGACACCCTTCTCGCGCCGGCGATCCGCTATGCCGAAGACGGCGTGCCCGTCGCGCCGCGCGTGGCCTTCGACTGGCCCGAAGCCGGCAAGGCGCTGCAGGGGCATGGCCTGACATATTTCTCCAACGCCGGCGTGCCTTTGACCGTCGGTCAGATGTTCCGCGCCCCCGGTCAGGCCGAGGTGCTGCGCCGCGTCGCATCCCAAGGCCGCGACGGCTTCTACAAGGGCGAGGTGGCCGAGGATATGGTCGCCGCCCTGACCGCGCTTGGCGGCGTGCATACGGTGGATGATTTCGCCGCCACCGCCTGCGATTACACCACCCCCATCGCGGGCGATTACAAGGGGGTCGATCTGGTCGAGCATCCGCCAAACGGCCACGGCGCCACCGCGATCCTGATGCTCAACATCCTGAAACACTTCGATATTGCGCTGATGGACCCGTTCGGAAGCCAGCGCGCCCACATCGAGGCCGAGGCCACGAAACTGGCCTATGACGCGCGCAACCGCATCATCGCGGATCCGGACCACACCACCCGGCTTGCCCATATGCTCGCCCCGGAAACCGCCGCCAAACTCGCCGCCCTGATCGATCCGTCAAACGCCATGCCCGCCGCGGCCCCCCTCACCGAAGAGGTCCACCGCGAAACCGTCTACATCACCGTCGTGGACCGTGACCGCATGGCCGTATCGCTGATCTATTCGATTTTCCACGGCTTCGGATCGGGCATCGCGTCGGAAAAATTCGGCGTCCTCTTCCAGAACCGTGGGGGCGGCTTCAACCTGACACCGGGCCACCCCAACGAGATGGCGGGCGGCAAGCGCCCCATGCACACGATCATCCCCGGCATGCTGCGCGAAGGCGGTCGCGTCTCCATGCCGTTCGGCGTGATGGGCGGCGCCTATCAGCCCACCGGTCACGCCCGTGTCGTGTCGAACCTGCGCGATTTCGGGATGGACCCCCAAGCCGCGCTCGACGCCCCCCGCAGCTATGCCGAGGCCGGTCAGCTGCGCGTCGAAAGCGGATATGCCGACAGCGTGCGCGCCGAACTGGCTGACCTGGGCCATGATGTCATCGTGCCCAAAGGCCCGATCGGCGGCGCTCAGGCCATTGTCATCCGTCCCGACGGCGTGCTCGAAGGCGCCAGCGATCCGCGCAAGGACGGCTGCGCCTTGGGCTACTGACCACGGGTCAGGGGCGCGGCCAGATGGTCGCGCCTCGCCCCACAGGCCCGGTTGGGCGATCTCAATTCAGTTGGAAATGCAGCGGGTAATGGCCGTCCTCGAACGGCCCGAACAGATCCGGAATATCGGGATGGTCCACCGGCTCCCCGGAGTAATCCGCCACCAGATTCTGCTCCGAGACATAGGCCACGTAATAGCTCTGCTCATTCTCGGCCAGCAGATGATAGAACGGCTGCTTGCGCGAGGGTCGACTGTCCTCGGGAATGGCATGATACCATTCCTCGGTGTTCGAGAACTCAGGATCGACATCGAAAACCACCCCGCGAAACGGGTGTTTCTTATGCCGGACCACCTGGCCCAGAGAATATTTCGCACGTGTTTTAAGCATTACAAAGCAGCCCCTATCGCTCCAACTTAATGGTTTCAAGGGATGTTTGTCCAACACTTGAGCGGTTTTTCGCGGGAAACAGTGTGTGAACCTTTCCGTGACAGCGCTGTGACAGCGCTGTGAAAGCCCCCACAACCACTGGCTGCGGCGTGCCTTTCCGCCACACTTCGCCACGATCTTGTGCCGCGCCGCCAAAAGCTGACCAATTCTTGATTTGCGCCAGCCGATGTTTGGAGTAAACTCCAAGAAAACAAATCAAAGCGAGAGGCAGATGAGCAGAACTCTTCGCGCAGTCATGATCGTCCTTTTGGTGGCGTCCTGCGGTCAACGTGGCGGCCCGCCGCCCAGCAATCTGGATAACGCCTGCTCGATCATCGAGCAGCGACCCAACTACAAGCGCGCTTTCAGCGCCGCGGAACGCCGTTGGGGCGTGCCCGTCCATGTGCAGATGGCCACGATCCATCAGGAAAGCAGTTTCCGCAGCGACGCGCGCACGCCCTTTCGCTGGACACTCGGCGTGATCCCGATGGGCCGTCAAAGCTCGGCCTATGGATACAGTCAGGCGCTTGACGGCACATGGGACGAATACAAGCGCGAAACCCGCCGTTTCGGCGCGCGCCGCGATGATATCTTCGATGCCACCGATTTCATGGGCTGGTACATGACCCAGTCCAACCGCCGCCTCGGCATCGCACTCAATGACACGCGCAACCAGTATCTGGCCTATCACGAAGGCCGCACCGGATTTGCGCGCGGCACCTACAACAGCAAGCCTTGGCTACTGCGCGTGGCCGACCGGGTCGAGGATCGCTCCCGCATGTACGAGGCGCAATTGCGCGCCTGCAATGGCCGGGGCTTCGGCGTATTCTGACGCCCACCGCGCCGGCGCCGGTCGATCGGCGCGCGGAACCGGGCCGTTACTTGTCCTGGCGTTGAACCGAACCCTTGCCGGGAATGACGAACCGCTCATTCGCCAGTTGACCCCCGGTTTCCAGATTGCCCAGCACCAACGTGGTTCGACCGCCGCCGCTGTCGTTGATCACCCATTGGCGCAACTCCACGGGATCGGCGGTGAACACCAGATCGATACTGCCGTATTCGGGATTGTCGGGGTCTTGTGCGCGGATCGTGGTGCTTTTGCCGTCGCTGGCATGTCCGGTGACCATCCGCTCGCGCGTCAGATCGACGTTGCGCGCCAGAATGATCTTCAACGGCGTGCGGTGCAGCGGATAGGCTTCGGGGCCGGTGTTGGACTTGGGATCGACAATGCCCACCGTATCGCCATCCGCCACCACCAGTGTGGCTTCGGGCGGATCATATTCAAACCGCACCCGCCCCGGCCGCTTGATATAGATACGGCCTGTGCTGATCGTGCCATCGTCATTGATCTGTGTGAACGCGCCCTGCGCCGTCTGCATCCCATTCAGATAGCCCGAGATCGCCGCCAGAGACAGCTTTTCCGCCGCCGCAGGCAGCGCCATCGCCACACTCAGCGCGATGGATGTCAGAATGGCCAAGGCTTTCATGCGATCACGGTCCTCTTGATCCGGCGGTTACACGATAGGCGCAGGTATGCCCGATGGCCGCGTGATATGCGATATCAGACAGCACCTTTTGACATATCTGACCGTCCCTGCCGGGAATCAAGCCCGCCACGGCCCTACCCCGCGTCTGACGGCATCAACTTGCCGTCAGACCGCGCCGATCCTGCAGGCGGGCTTACTGCTCGGGAACAAGGATATCGCGCTTGCCCACGTGGTTCGCCGGACTGACGACACCCTGATCCTCCATCTGCTCCACCAGCCGTGCCGCCTTGTTGTAACCGATCGCCAGCTTGCGCTGGATATACGAGGTCGAACACTTGCGGTCCTTGATGACAATGGCGACCGCCTGATCGTAAAGCGCGTCCTCGCCATCGGTGTTGCCGCCGGTGTTCAGCCCCAGCACCGCATCGATGCTGTCGGCGCGATCATCGTCCGGGCCTTCCTGCACACCGTTCACATAGGTCGGCGGGCCATAGGCTTTGAGATGGTTGACCACCTCCTCGACCTCTTCATCGCTGACGAACGGGCCGTGGCAGCGGGTGATCTTGCCGCCCCCCGCCATATACAGCATGTCGCCCATCCCCAGAAGCTGCTCGGCCCCCATCTCACCCAGAATGGTGCGGCTGTCGATCTTGCTGGTCACCTGGAAACTGATCCGCGTCGGGAAGTTGGCCTTGATCGTGCCGGTGATGACATCCACCGACGGTCGCTGCGTCGCCATGATGAGGTGGATACCGCTGGCCCGCGCCATCTGCGCCAGACGTTGAATGCAGGCCTCGATCTCCTTACCCGCGACCATCATCAGGTCGGCCATCTCATCGACGATGACGACGATATAGGGGAAGGTCTCGGGCTTGAACTCCTCGGTCTCGAAGATCGGCTCTCCGGTATCCTCGTCAAAGCCCGTCTGGACGGTGCGCTTGAACATCTCGTTGCGGGACAGGGCCTCGCGGACGCGGCCGTTATAGCCCTCGATGTTCCTGACGCCCATCTTGGACATCTTGCGGTAA
>JALQUE010000356.1 GCA_023260815.1 Roseovarius sp. | reverse complement strand
GAATTCCTCCTCGCCGCCATCGCCCAGAACCTTCGAAAACTTGCGAAGCTGCGGCCTCAGTGCGCCAACTCGGAGGCCACGGCATGAGCTGAGCGGCCAGATAAACGCCTCAAGGCGGCGCTACGGGCGATTGCCCGAACCAAACGGCGACGCCCGAGCATGAGGGCAGCCAAAAACGCGTTCTGATGCTGATTTTTTCAACAAAATCGGCGGATTATGGACCTTCGCTGCGTACTTCCTGAATGTCAGGTATCTTACCATCTCTGATCAGCACGGTTTTACGCCGATGTCTGGCGATACCAAGAACCTCCAATTTCGGGTTTGAAACACGCCTAGGCAGGTGGCACTGTGGCGCATATTCCTATGAAAGGTTGTTGACCTGTGCCACATACCATTTCTCGACTTACGATCGTCGGCTTCCTTGTCCTCATGTCTCATCCGGTTTCAGCGAATTCATTGCTGCGGCAGATCGAAAATACGGGCCTTACACAAGAGGACATCAACATAATGGTGCGATCTGGCGGAGGCATCTATACCGACCGCAATGCCCAGCCGGGTGACGATACCATCTGGTCCAACCCCGAGACTGGCGCGCATGGTTCAGTCGAAGTCTCAACGGTATCTGGCAATTGCGTGGGGTTGAGCTACAAGTTCATGACACGCCGGAAGCCCCAGATCCAAACGATACAGACACGGCGATGCCTTGATAATGGTCAATGGCGTCTTGCCCCCTGACCCCCCTCTTTCCTCCGTGTTCGGCGTACCCATCATACAGCAATCCAACCTATACTGACGCCAGTTCCGAAGAGCGACCAGCTACGAATTTCAAAAGCGAATGGTCGCTCCGATCAGTGGGCCGGTCATGCTTCCGTCAAAGTCGGCCCCATTTCTGTTGTAGTCGACATATAGATGACGCCATCCTGCCGAGAGATAGAAATGATCACTGACCTTGTAATTAACAGTCACCGCAGTCTGCCACGTAAAGTCGGACCCGATGCCAAATCCGCCTGCGTCGACATATGCCAGCAGGGACCAGTGCGGCGATAGTTTCGTATTCGCTCTCAGTGCGATGATGGGATCGGTGAAATTGGCCTCGCGCGCGACACTCACCCCTACGAACGGGACGGACACCAAACCGTCAACACTCCAAAAACGCGTGCCACCAAGCAGGTCGAGCGTGGTCTCTGGCCCGGCCTGGAAACGCTTGCCTGCTGCCAAGGTCGCCGAGCGCATTGTCAACTTACCCGAAGCAGTGATGCCGGGTGGCACCCGACCACTTCGCGACGACGAGGAATATGTGAGATCACCGAACAGGACGAGGTCTCCCCGACGCGCCAGAGCCGTCATGAAGAAAGCCATGTCCAGATCTTCGAGCACATCGGAAAAGGAATTGTCGAAGGACAGCCGCGGCGCAATCGGCAACGGCCTGAAGTCCCCCGAGACGCCCGCGCCCCAGCCATAGACGGTGACTTGCCCGGACCAGTCGCTTGGTTCAGCCTTTGCCCCGTAGGGTGCAAAGAACGTCGCGACGCATATCAGCCCCGCTGCGACGATTGAACGGGCTCTCGCAAGACGATCGAACGGCATCACAGCGTCTCCTTGAAGATGCGCCCGCCCTTCATGACCAGGCGCAGGTTCGTTTCGGGATCGGCGAGAAAGTCCAGATCGGAGGCCGGGTCGCCATCCCAAACGAGAATATCCGCCAGCGCACCCTCGGCGATGACGCCAAGCTTGCCGGGATAGGGGGACCGCTCGCCAGACATTTCCAGCAGTCGGCCTGCATCGCCTGTGGCCATGCGCAAAGCATCGAACGTCGACATGAAACGCGCTAATTTGCCAAGTTGGCGGCCCTGCGTGGCCGCGCCGGTCGGGTTGAACAGAACATCCGTGCCGAAGGCCATGTTCACGCCTTCGGCGCGGCCGGACTCAAAGGCCCGAATTGTGCCTTGGGCAACTTGCTGCTGCTTTGCGCGGCTTCTTGGGTCGGAATATTGGTTCGCGTCCTCGTCGGCAAGGAAGGGCTGAATGCTCCACCAGGCATCGGCCTCGGCCATGGCCTTGATGGTCGCCTCATCGGCCAGTTGTCCGTGCTCGATGGATCGTACACCGGCTTCTAGACAGCGCATGATGCCGGTGGGCGTGTAGACATGCGCGCAGACATAAGTGCCCCAGTCGGCCGCGGCCTCTACTGCTGCGCGCATCTCGTCCAATGTGTATTGTGCGGTATCCAGCGGATCATAGGGCGAGGCCACACCGCCACCGGCCATGATCTTGATCTGGCTCGCACCGCGCATCAATTGTTCGCGGGTTCGGCGCAAAACTTCGGCCCGCCCGTCCGCAATGGCCGCGACGCCTGCGCGCTCGGTATAATCCAACGGTTCGCCCGATGCCTTTGGCAGAGCTGTCGTCATGCGGAAGTCACCATGGCCCGAAGTCTGCGACAACATGGCCCCTGACGGAAAGATGCGCGGTCCGGTCACGGCACCCTGATCCACCGCCATCTTCAGGCCAAAGACCGGCCCGCCCGTGTCGCGAACCGTGGTGAAACCACGCATGAGCGTGGCCCCTGCCTCGCGGCCCGCCATGAGGTGGACCCAACCGATATCCTGCGTCAGTGCTGCAACCTGACTTATCCCGACCAAGGTGGCATGCCAGTGGCAATCTATCAGCCCCGGGGTTACGGCGCGTCCGCCGCAGTCGATGATGTCGGCGTCCTCCGGTCCCGTCCCGGTGGCTGGCATCGCGACGATGCGGCCCGCCTCGACAAGAATATCACGGCCTGTCTGCATTTCGGGCGTGGTGCCGTCAAAATAGCGCAGGTTCGTCAGCACCGTCGTTCGGCCCGGGGTCTGCGCCCGAAGATCGTTAGGCGCCAACCCAAAACCGGCGAACATGCCCACGACAGCCGACATGCCACCAAGCATCCTGCGCCGCGAAATGTCGGCCTCTATTCGCTGCATGGCGGCCTGTGTTGTGGGCGCCCCGCATAGGCATGGGTTTATCGGCTCGATGCCGGCTTCAATGCTTTCAATGCATGAAAAACACATAAAGGTAGGCCTCCAAAAATGTTTCCGGCCCAGCCGAAATTTCGATGTCATCAATTTTAGGTTGCTTGACATGAGAGGCAACCACAATGCGTGTTTGATTTCGGGAAATGACCTTGGGGAATGTGCTTTGATCGCTTCAGCGTCGGTCCGGTTCAGCCTTACTTGAGACCGTTAGAACAACCCATCTGAAAGCCATTGTCGCAATGCGCCATGAGTTTTTCGGTGTCCGACGGTGACCAGTTTTTGGGATCGGTCACTTCGACCCAAGGCGCGATGTAATCTTGCGCGTAATAGGCATGGCCATGTCCAGACGGCGCGCCAAAGGACAACGCCATGTCCAGCGCGAGTTGAAACTGCGTTACAACCGGCACGAATATAAAATGATCGGTCATGTCGGCAGCCGGTGGATCCTGCATCCAAGGCGGCGCGCGCCATAGTGAATAGGGATCGTAGAATACGACCGGGTCGCTCGAATACTGCAGGAAGACGATGCGCATTGGCCCCCACGAAGCCTCAGCCTCCGAGGCATCTGCCGTATGCGATGCATAGCGCACCAACGATCCGTCCCCAATCCGCGGCAGAACCCACGGGCTACCCGGCGCCCGTTGCCGCTGGACATAGTTCCAGAAAGCCGAGGGGAAGGGCGGCCCGGCCCAGAACGCGCCGTCGATCGGATCGTCCAGCAGGCGGAAAAGATTGGTCGCATACATCGACGACCATGCCCCAAGGCTGAGCCCATGCACATAAAGACGCGGTCGGGCATCCGGCGGCAGCGTTTTCCAGTAGCCATGCACGGCCTCCTGCAAGGCGCTCGCCTGCTCCAGCCCGGTCCGGGTCTCGAGGATGAGGGCAAGGGGTGACTGAAGGTAGGAATACTGCGCGGCGACTGTAGCGATGTCGCCGCCATGCATGTATTCGACCGGGTCATGCGATCCTGGGTCCATCCAGCCAGTCCCCGTCGGGCTGGCCAAGATCAGTACCGCGCGGTCAAATGCCCCTTGGCGCTTCAACTCATCCAGCGCAAGCTGTGCTCGCTCCTGCGGCGTCTCGCCGTTGGCCCGCCCCACATACACCCGGATCGGGTCCAGTGCCGGCCGGCCTGTCAAGGCCGAGATCGCTGCGGCGTCGGGTCCTGAAGTGATGAAGTCCCGCCCCGGCGCTCCAATGGCGGCCCAGTCGATAAGCGAGTCGGCACTGCCCGTCATCCGAGGGTCCGAAGGCGGTGGTGGAGAATTGTCGAAGAGCGCCTGCGCGGCCTCATAGCTTTCATCAAGGCCAGAAACGGCGCGGTCAAATAGTCCATCGCGCGTCACGAGGAAAAGAAGCGCTGCAATGGTGACAAAGCCAAGCACATTGGCGCGGCGCGGCGGCATCACACGGTAAAACCGCGCCCGGACCAAGCGAAAAAGGGCCGCGACGAGGCGCCCGATAATGAAGGCAGCGGCGAAAACGGCGACTGCCAGCACAAGGATCTGCGATAAATGAAGCGCGTCCGCAGGCTCCAAGCCCATCTTCTGTCTCAGGTCATTCTGCCACGTCAGGCTAGACCCCAGCATCCAAAGGAACAAGCTAAGAGTGGCGATGGCGAGGATCCATTTGAATATCAGCGCCAGTTGGCCCGACAGGCGGGGCAAATCTGCGGCGCGCCAGAAAAGACCGAATATCCGCCCAACCAGATAACCGAGTGCGGTGACCATCCCACCGAGTATGCCCTGCACAAGCGGGCCGCGCGGCACCAGCGAGGGTGTCAGCGACGCGGCGAAAAACCCTAGCCCCAGCAAGAGGCTCGGCACACATACAGGTCCAATCATGCGAAAAATTGCCGCCGGTTTCACAGGCCCTCGTTAACGGTTTCTCTGGTTTGGATTTGTGCTGCCCGTAATTCGCTACGATTTTACAGGCCCCGTCAATCTCTTGCGGTGTCTTCCTGGTGACCCCGTGGGTTTCATCCAGCCGCATAGACCAACATTTTAAACCACTTGGGGAATGAGCTGAAGGGACCAAAAAACTACGGCAGGAAATGTTAGAGTTCTTGCAATAAGCGGAGTTAAAAGACTGTTCGTCGACGCAAGTACCCCGATGGACAAGTTAATTACAACTCCTTGACCATAGTGAGCACGGTGCGAGATGCATTCGGTACGTTAGCTGTAGATGGGTGGGTACCTTTATCTGCGGCTGGCAGATGGATCGCCGAGCGATACTGGCTTGCATTCATACGCCATCTGGATGGTAGCTTTGCCCCGCGCTGCTGACCCTAAACTTCCAAAAATGCTGCATGCTCGACGAATGGCTGGTCTGGTGAAGCTGCATCGCAGCGCCAAGTAGGGCGATGAATCGCAGGTTTGGGCCGACCTTACTCAGCCAGATCATCCAGACTTACGCCGAGCGCATTGGCCAAGGCCCGCAGGGTCGTGATCGAGCCCTGCTTACGACCGGTTTCGATCTCGGCG